>JBJTNH010000048.1:0-22937 GCA_046073945.1 Aquirufa sp.
CAATAAAGATATGGCCCAAAGTTTTGAAGGTATTGGAGCAACACTTCGTTTGGAAGGTGATTATGTAACCATTCAAGATCTGGTTCCAGGTGGCCCTGCTTTTAGAAGTAAGCAAATTAATCCCAAAGATCGAATTGTTGGAGTTGCCCAAGGAGATGAAGGCAGTTTTATAGATGTAATAGGTTGGTTTACTGATGATGCAGTTAAATTAATTAGAGGGCCGAAAGGTACAGTTGTTCGCTTGAAATTATTGCCTGCTTCAGGTGTAACGGGTTCTCCAACTTCCGAAGTTCGCTTGGTTCGTGAAAAAATCAAGATGGAGGAGCAAACAGCTAAAAAAGAAACCTTGCTACTTAATAGAGATGGAAAACCTTATAAATTAGGTTTGATCACTGTTCCGATGTTTTACCGCGATTTCGAAGGTGCAAGAAAAAGAGAGCAAGATTTTAAATCGACTTCAGCCGATGTTAAAAAGTTTATTAACGAATTTAAGCAAGAAGGAATCGATGGTTTAGTAATTGATTTGAGAAACAATGGAGGAGGGTCTTTAATTGAAGCTGTTGATTTAACGGGTTTATTCATAACTCAAGGTCCTGTCGTTCAAAGGAAACAATCCGATGGAAGAATCTCTCAAGAGGTTGATCGTAACCCTGAAATCTCCTACAATGGTCCTTTGGCAGTACTTATCAATCGTTTTTCTGCCTCAGCCAGCGAAATTTTTGCAGCAGCCATTCAAGACTATAAAAGAGGAATAATCATTGGAGAACAATCTTATGGTAAAGGAACCGTGCAATCGGTTGTTGATTTATCCAATTATTTGAATGATGAAAAGGATGAAGTGGGTCAATTGAAAATTACCTTGGAAAAGTTCTATCGTATCAATGGAAGTTCTACGCAGCATAAAGGAGTGAGTCCAGATTTTGCCTTGCCTTCTGCTTTTTCTGCGGAGGAATTTGGAGAAAGTTCTCAGCCAAGTGCATTGCCTTGGGACATGATTCCAACGACGAATTATCAAATTACTCAAAGTGTTACAAATGATCTATTAGCTAAGCTACAAACAGCATTTCAAAATCGCTTAAAAACGAATCCTGAATTGTTGAAATTGAAGGAGGATTTTAATCGTTGGAAAAAATTAAAAGAACAAAATTCTATTTCTTTGCAATTGGACAAAAGAAAAAAGGAATTAGATGAGCAAAAGAAAAAACCTGATGAATCTTTGGCTGTCATGGATGCATTGGCCATCGATTCTGGAGAAGCTAAAGTTGATAAAAAGGACGATAAAAAAGAGGATAAGACCAAAGATAAGCACGCAAAAGACGCCTATTTGAAGGAAGCAGAAAGAATCATGATTGATTTTATCGCAGGACCAAAGAAAGAGCTTAAGGTAGTTAATAAATAATCATGGCTGATTTAGCGCATATTTTAAGAGAATCACTGCCACTTGTCCGTGAAACAGGTCAATGGATTCAATCTGTTGTTACCAAGATTGAATTAAATGATATTATTTATAAAGGTAAAAATGATTTAGTTTCCTATGTAGATCGAGAGGCGGAAGCTAGATTGAAAGCAGGTTTAAGTGAAATTTTTCCTGAAGCTGATTTTATTGCTGAGGAAACAGCAAGCAATTACGATGAAGTAGGAGAGGGTTATTACTGGGTAATCGATCCTTTGGATGGAACCACGAATTTTCTCCATCAATTGCCTATTTATGCGGTTTCTGTGGGTTTGATTTTCAATAAACAACCTATTTTAGGATTAATTTACGAACCTAATCGGGATGAAATGTTTTCTGCTGCGCTAGGTCAAGGAGCTTATTTAAATGGTGAATCAATTCATGTTTCGATGCAAGAGGATTTATCTAAAAGTTTATTAGCTACTGGTTTTCCATATTATGATTTTTCTTATCAAGATCGTTACATTGATTTATTAAAGAAATTAATGCGCAAAAGTCACGGTTTACGAAGAATGGGAGCAGCAGCCATCGACTTAGCTTATACTGCTTGTGGACGGTTTGAAGGTTTTTTTGAAGCCAATTTAAAACCTTGGGACGTGGCTGCTGGTAAAATTTTGATCGAAGAGGCTGGTGGAGTCGTTTCTAATTTTTCCGGAGGCGAGGATGTGATTTTTAAAGGAGAAATTATTGGTGCAGGTCCAATTTTTCCCGAATTTGCGGAAGTTTTTAAAGAAGAATGGTTTAAATAATAAAGTCAATGGATATGGAATTTGTAATGATTTTATTGATTTTTTTGGCTGCCCTTTTCTACTTAGGGCGTATCGTTTACCTACAATTTTGGGGTAAAAATTCTTCTGGATGCAGCAAAGGCTGTGGCTCTTGCCAATCAATTTCTAGCGATTTTGATCAAAAAGATTTAGTGTAAAATGGCTGGAACAGAATCATCGAGTGGGAAAATAGTTGATTTTAAAATCGTAAAACGGATTTATAGCTTTATAATTCCATATCGCTTCCAATTTTGGGGCTTGGTGTTTCTGATTTTATGTATGGCGGGAGTTTCTCCTGTGATTCCTTTAATGATTCGTTATACCTTAGATCATTATGTGTCTGTTCAAACATTTCAATCTTTGATTCAAATGTTTATATGGATGTTATTCGTATTGGCCTTACAAACACTCCTTCAATTCTCAACAAGTTATATTGCTGGTCATCTTGGCCAAACGGTCATACGCGATATACGTGTTCAATTGTATGAAAAAATCATTAAACTAAAATTGTCTTTTTTTGATGCAACACCCATAGGACGACTTGTTACCCGTACAGTTTCTGATGTGGAGACCCTGAATGATGTTTTTTCGGAAGGACTTGCATCTATTGCAGGCGATTTATTACAACTGTTTTTAATTGTGGCTGTTATGTTTTATGCCGATTGGCGTTTGACTTTAATCATTTTGGCTACAGTTCCATTTATGTTGTTTTCTACCTATGTTTTCAAAGAAACCATCAAGAAATCATTCAATGAGGTACGTTTAGCTGTGGCAAATTTGAATTCATTTGTACAAGAGCATATCTCGGGTATGACTATCGTTCAGATGTTTCACGCGGAAAAAAGGGAATTAGAAAAATTCAAAAAGATCAATCAAGAACATCGAGATGCTAACATAAAAAGTATTTGGGCCTATTCCGTTTATTTTCCAGTGGCGGACGTTATTGGTGCTATAGGAACAGGTTTTGTTGTTTGGACAGCTTCCACCTTTATTTTAAAAGAGCAACAAAGCATTGGTACATTAACCGCATTTTTAATGTTTATCAATTTGTTTTTTAGACCCATTCGAATGTTGGCAGATCGATTTAATACTTTACAAATGGGTATTGTGTCTTCTGAACGTATTTTTGCTTTGTTAGATTCCAAAGAATATATTCAAAATAATGGGAATGTTTTGAGTACAAAAATCCATGGAGATATTGAATTTAAGGAAGTTTCTTTTGCTTACAATGAGCCAGAATGGGTAGTCAAAAATGTTAGTTTTTCTGTTAAATCAGGGAAAACATTAGCTATTGTTGGAGCTACGGGTGCAGGTAAATCGTCTATTATTGGTCTTTTAAGTAGAATGTATGATTGTCAAAGTGGTGCGATCTACATTGATGGACTTAATCTTGTCGATTATGAAATCGAAAGTTTAAGAGAAAATATCGCTGTCGTTTTACAAGATGTTTTTCTATTTAGCTCAAGTATTGCTTACAATATACATCTGGGCGATAAAAACATTACGCAAGAAAAAATTGAAGCAGCAGCGAAGGCTGTTGGAATACATGATTTTATTAGTTCTCTACCTGGCGGTTACGATTATCAAGTGATGGAAAGAGGGGCCACTTTAAGTGTTGGTCAAAGACAATTGATTTCGTTTGTGCGCGCATTAGTAAGAGATCCCAAAATAATTATTTTGGATGAGGCAACTTCTTCCATTGATTCAGAATCAGAAATATTGATTCAAAATGCCATTGCGACATTGATGAAAGGAAGAACGGCCGTGGTAATTGCACATCGATTATCGACCATTCGAAATGCAAATCAAATTTTAGTTATGGACAAAGGGGAAATAAAAGAAAGAGGTAATCATGAAGAATTATTAGCAAATGATGGACTTTATGCCCAGCTCTATCATTTACAATTTAGTAAAGCGTGATAAATTTCTTTTAGCCCGAAAATTATGATTATCTTTGCAAGCTTATGATGATTAAAAAATATATTTTTATTGGTTTTGTAGTATTACTTGGACTTAGTTCTTGTGGTAAATTTGAGAAGTTTCGCAAGAGCGCTAGCTTACCAACCAAATACAAAGCAGCTTTAGATTACTATAAAAAAAAGGAATTTGATAAGGCTGGAATTTTGTTAGATGAGATTTTACCTCTAATGAAAGGGGATTCTACACAAGAGTTAGCCACCTATTATCAAGCCTATTGCGATTTTAATCTAGGGAATTATTCTTTAGCAAATAGTCATTTCAAAAAGTTTTCTGAAGTATTTTCTAGAAGTGAATACGCAGAAGAAGCTATTTACATGGCAGCATATTCTTTGTACAAAGAGTCTCCGAATTACAATTTGGATCAAACAGGAACCTTGACTGCCATTAATGAAACGCAGAGTTATTTGAATAATTATCCAGATACGAAATTCAAAGAAGAATGTAATAGGATTATTAAAGAATTACGTAAAAAACTTGAAAGAAAAGCATACGAAAAGGCGAAACTATATTACAAAACTTCTCCTTTTAATATTATGAATTTAAGATCATCAGTGATCGAAATTACGAATTTTCAAAAAGAATATCCAGATTCAGATTACAACGAAGAAATGGCTTATTTTAAAGTCATTGCCCAATATGAATTGGCAAAAAGCACTATCGAGTCGAAACAAAAAGAAAGATTTTCGGATGCTTCTAAATTTTATTTAGAGTTATTAGACAAATATCCAAAGAGTTCTTATTTGAAATTGACGGAAGATTTGTACACACAAAGTTTAAAAGAAGTGGAACGAATTTCGAAGCTGGAAGCTGAATATAAAGAAGCTTTAGAGAAAGAGAAATCGAATACTTCCAAAGTTGCGACTAGTCCGCAATAGTTATTACAAAAAAAATACCTTATTTTTGCAATCTTAAATTTAATAGAGATGTCTAAGAACCAAACGAATCCATCTATCATTACTCGTGATGTAGATAAAATAGCTGAAAAAACAGGTAATGTTTATGAATCAATTTCAATCATTTCACAAAGAGCTCGTCAGATTTCGAGTAAAATGAAGGAAGAATTGTCGAATAAATTATCTGAATTTGCTTCTTCTGTGGATAACTTAGAAGAAATTTTTGAAAACCGTGAGCAAATTGAGATTTCTAAATATTATGAGCGTTTACCAAAGCCAAGTTCATTAGCAATTGATGAATTTACAGCTGATAAAGTAGATTTTAGAGTTCGTGAAGAGGGATCTGAATCGAAATAATTAATCATAAAATTTTCAAACCGATGTTTTTGTTTCTAAGCTATTTCGCTTAAATTCAATGACATCGGTTTTTTTATGGCATATATTGAAATGTTTAGGTGCTATTTTCGTTTAAATTAATTGTTACAAAACTATTTATGATTAGCTCTTTCAAAGTTTTTTTCTCCCTTCTGATTGTTTCTGTTTTATCTGCCTATTCATTAGTTGGGCAAGAAATTCAGTCAACAGTGACTATTAGTACAGAACAATTACAATTAGATCAGCAAAGAGGTAGTTCTCAAATTTACTCGGAATTACAACGTGTAATGCAAGAGTTTATCAATGGACGTCGATGGTCCACTGATAATTTTAGTCAAGAGGAAAAAGTAAAACTCAATATTAATTTATTATTGACGAAAGCTTCATCGCAAGGAGAATTTGAAGCAAATGCGCGAATTCAAGTTCTAAGGCCTGTTTATGGAACTTCCTATGAAACGGTCATTTTAAATATGATCGATAAAAGTTTTAATTTTAAATACCAGCTCGGTACTCCGATTACCTACAACGACAATAGCTTTAATGATAATTTGAGTTCAATGATGGCCTATTATGCCAATTTGGCTTTGGCGATGCACTATGATTCCTTTGGTAAAATGGGTGGTGATTTTTTCGTTCAAAAGTTATATAATTTAACAAACATCGCCCAAAATGCAGGTTCTGGTTGGGGCACTTTGAGTGACATACGTAGTCGTGTAGCTATTGCTGAAAATTTGTTGAATCAACAATTGTTGGCTTATCGAGAAGTAAACTATACCTATCATCGAATATTGTTAGATACTTTTGCTGAAACACCAGATAAGACAAGAGAAGGAATGATTGAATTATTATCTCAAATTCGACAAATTAATCAAGTTAGACCAGGTGCAGCTACCATTCGTTTGTTTTTTGATGCAAAAGGCGATGAAATTTTTTCCATCATGGATGAAGCTACTACCACCGAACGTCAAGCTGCTTTTGCTTATTTAAGTCTTTTGGATCCTACAAGAACGGAGAATTATAGAAAGTTGATTAGGTAATTGAAAAGAGAAAAGAGAAAAGAGGAAAGAGAAAAGGAAAGAAAACCTCTTACCTCTTACCTCTTACCTCAAAACTAACATAACAAACCCCCTCTGTTTTTTCTGTTACTTTAAATCGATTATCGATTCGATGCCCAATGATCCAGGCAATAGACCCTTGGCTGATTAATACCATTGTTTGTTTTTTGATGTTAAGGGGTACTTTTTTATCTGTTAAGAAATCACTCACTAATTTTTTTTGATTCATACCCAAAGGACAAAACCAATCGCCTTCTTGTACTTTTCTTATTTCTAATGGGAATTCTAATTTTTCTGCATCTAAACAAGCAATTTTGGCAGAGTTAGGTGCGGTGAAATTTTCGTCTTTTTCTTCGAATTCAATAGTCAATTTTTGATTTCCCATTAGAACAAATTCATCGTCTTCTTGAATAATAATGGGTCTAAATTCTGATTGGTCTTTTCTACTTATGACCCATTTTTGACGATCAATATTCAGGATATGACTTGGAGATTCAAATAATTTGCCAATTCTCTCTTCTCTTTTGTTTTGAATAATTTGATCTATTTGTTCAAATCCAAAATTCAATTTCGTTAAAAATCTTTGATAGAGAATTTTCGATTTTTTTTCATTCAATTTATTCTCTAAGGAAACATGTAAATTGCCCAATTCATCCGTTTTTACCTCCTCTTTTTCCCATCCTTCCATTTCTTCAGACAACCAGTCTTCAATGTCTTTGATTTTTGCACTTGTTTCCGATAATGTTTGCTCAAATTGTGGATTTAATTCTAAAAATTTGGGGATAATTTCATGTCGAATGAAATTTCTTTGGTATTTAGTAGAAGCATTGCTGGAATCTTCCCGCCAAGCTAATTTGTGCTGAACAACAAAATCAAAGATTGCTTCTTGATTTGCGAAAGCCATTGGACGAATGATATTACCATTTTTAAATGGAATGCCGTGGAAACCAGCCAAGCCCGTTCCTCGTGTTAAATTGATTAAAATCGTTTCTGCGCTATCCATTTGATGATGAGCTGTAGCAATATAATCATAAGATTCTCTCACTCGAATTTCTTCAAACCAATCGTATCTTAGAATGCGAGCAGCCATTTGAATAGATAGCTTTTCCTTTTCAGCATATTGATTTGTATCAAAAACGATACTATGGTAGGGTACTTTGAGTGTTTTTGCCCATTTTTTTACAAATACCTCGTCTGCCAAAGATTCCGCGCCACGTAGTCCAAAATTGACATGCGCAATTCCAAAATTGAATTTGGCTAAATGAAACAGTTTTGATAATATGATGGAATCTATGCCTCCACTAACTGCAAGCAATATTTTTTGATCTTCTGAGAATAAATTTTCTTTTCGAATGAAGTTAATGAAGTCTTCCAGCATAAAATTGGTAAATTGCGTATTCAAATTATTTGCGAAATTAATCAATCGCTTTTAGGAATGCGTCAAAAGGTAATTATTTTACAAATTCTCTTCTTGTTTATTTCTTTTATTGGGCTATCTCAAAACCAAGTACGAATCATTAATTCGGATAGTTTGAACGGAACGCCCAATATGAAAAACCTGGTAGGGCATGTCCTTTTGCAACAAGGTACTACCACATTAAGTTGTACCAAAGCCGTTGTGAATGAATTGACCAACAACGTGGAAGCTTATGGTAAGGTAAGAATTGTTCAAGCTGATACGGTTGTTATCACGGGTGATTCAGCTACATATAATGGAGATATGCGCCAGGCTTTTGTAGCTGGACACGTTAAATTAGATGACCATACGATCATCTTAAATACCAATAAATTAGATTATGATTTAAATTCGAAAACGGCTTTTTATAATACGGGTGCAAAAATTATTGACAAAAAATCTACTTTGACAAGTAAAGAAGGTGTTTATAATACGGTAACCAAGAATTTTTTGTTTAAGAAAAATGTGCGAGTAGTAGATAAAGAAGGAGGGGGTCTAAAGGCTGATTCTTTGAGGTACAATACTTATAGTAAAGAGGCCTATTTCATTTGTCCCACGGAAATCATCAATAAAAAGGATACAGTTTATACTTCAGCGGGTTTTTATAACACACAATCCAAGGTGTCTAATTTTACGGGTCGTTCTACTGCCAAAACAGATGAATATATACTTTCAGCTGACACACTTTTTTTCGACAGTCCCACGCAAATTGGTGTTGCAAAAGGCCGCGTGGAGTTTTTGAGTCAAAAAGACAAAGTGATTTTGACCGGGGATCACGGTCGATATGCTGGTAAAACAGGTATTACTCGTGTATTTGGGCATGCACTGATGAAAAATAAAATGGAGAAGGATACTTTGTATCTAACGGCGGATACATTGGTTTCGATAAATTCTAAAAAAGATTCGATTCGAAAACTGTATGCCTATAAAAATGTTCAAATTTATAAATCAGATCTATCTGGGAAATGCGATTCTTTGGGGTATGATGTGAAAGATTCTGTGATTCATTTTTATCAAAAACCCATTATTTGGACCAATGATTCCCAGTCCCAAGCGGATTCTATTTCTTTGTTTTTAGTCAATCAAAAATTGAGAGAAATGGACTTGAGAGGGCATTCTTTTGTCATTTCAAAAGATTCACTAGAGCAGTTTAATCAAATTAAAGGGCGTAAAATTTGGGTAATATTTCAAGATGATTCAAAGCTTAAACGGGTAAATGTAGAAGGCAATGGTGAAAGTATCTATTTTGTGGTAGATGATAAAAAAGTAACAACAGGTTTAAATCGAGTAGAATGCAGTCGAATGAATATGTTTTTCGCAGAAAATCAGGTCAAGAAAATTGTATTCATCACCAAACCAGAAGCTAAATTTGCACCACCCAATGAATGGAATGAAGAACTACAAGTGTTGGACGGTTTCAATTGGCGTATTCGGGAAAAAATCAATTTATCCATGATTCTTGATAAAGTAAAAATGGATCTGATAAAACCCTCATTAGAAACTAAAAAAGAATCTAAAAATAGTCAGAAGGATAATCCAAAAGTTAAAAAACCTTAAAAAGTCACCTTTTGTCCCTACAATTAGCCCTTTTGACTAATTATCATTTTTTTGAATAATAAAGCGTCGTAAATTCGTTGCATCACTTTTGATATGAAACGAATTTTATTCTCATTACTTTTTGTTGGCATTTTTGGAATCCTATTTTTAGGAGTTAATTCCCTATTTGCTCAAAATGAAATGAATAAATCTCGCTTGAATTTAAAAAGAAATCAATCCGCCTATATTCCAAAATTACCTATTCTATTAGCCAAGCGTAGTTTCAAAGTGAAAACAACCTTGGAAACGAATTTGGATATTAAATCAAATAACTACATTAGTCAATTTCTTCAATCCAATTATGCCAATAATTCAGCGAATAAATCTGAGAATTTGGCGGATAAAAAAACACTTGAACTTGCGGAAAATGAAAATTATTTGTTCGTAAGTGATAAAATCATTGTCAGTAATTTGTATCCGAATCCTTCCAGCGATTATGTGGATGTTGATTATCAAATTTTAGGATCCATTACTGAAGCTAAAATCTCATTTTACAATATTTTAGGTCAGGAAGTGAAAGATTTGGTTTTGGAAAAAGATCAAAAAAATCTTCGTCTAAATTTGAAAGATCTTAACAATGGAATGTATATATATCAATTAATTGTAGATGGTCGATCTTTAGTTAGTAAGAAATTAATTTTACGCAAAGGATAAAAAAAAGGTGTACTCAACCGAGCACACCTTTTCAATCAAGCATTATTTTATTAAAAATTACTAACTGTTCTTTTAATGAAAGCAGTTAAATCTGCTCCTGTAAGTAAATTTTGAGATAAAAGAGCTAAATCGGCTAACTGCTTTACCAAGTCTTTTTTCTCTTCCTCAGAAGGTAATTCCACTAATTTGCTAATCACTGGATGATTGGCATTGACGGTGACTTGGTAGGTTGTTGGCATGGCTCCAAACATACCCATTCCTCCACCACCGGTTTTAGACATATCACTCATTCTACGCATAAATTCATTTTGGGTAACAAGTACGGGTAATTCATCTGGCGACATCGCTTCCACACTCACTACTTTTTGTTTATCATTCAATGTTTCCTCAAAAATCTGCTTAACTGACTCTTTTTGCTCATCTGTTAAAATAGCTTCTAATTGAATTCCAGAATCGATTAATTTATCAATAGCATCAGCATCTACACGTTTCCATTGCGTTTTTTCAATTTTAGATTCCATGGTATTGATGAAATGACTATCAATCATTGAATCCAATTTTAACACAGAATACCCTTTCGTTTTGGCGGATTGAATAAAGGAATCTTGTAATTTTTGGTCGCTCGTATATAAATAAACTTTATTGCCGTCTTTGTCTGTTTGGGCAGCTTGAACAGCCTCATCGTATTCATTGAAAGTGAAATATTTACCCTCAGTATCTTCTAATAAGCAAAAGTCTTTCGCTTTGTCAAAGAATTTTTCATCAGAAATCATTCCATATTTCACGAACATTCCGATGTTTTCGAATTTTTCTTCAAATGCTGTCCTATCAGCTTTAAACAACTCTTGTAATTTATCTGCAACTTTTTTAGTTATGTAAGAGTTGATTTTCTTAACATTTGAATCTGCTTGTAAAAAGCTTCGAGAAACATTTAAAGGAATATCTGGTGAATCAATTACACCATGTAATAACATTAAAAATTCAGGAACAATATCCTTGACCTCGTCTGTGATAAAGACTTGTCTACTGTACAATTGAATTTTTTCTCTTTGGAATTGAAGTTCATTTTTAACTTTAGGGAAATATAGGATACCCGTTAGATTAAATGGATAATCTACATTTAAATGAATCCAAAAGAGTGGTTTTTCTTGAAAAGGATATAATTCATCATAAAATTTCAAATAATCTTCATCTGTTAATTCAGAAGGGGATTTTGTCCAAATAGGATTGGGATTGTTGATGATTTTATCTTGAAATTCTATTTCAATCGGTAAGAATTTACCATATTTTTCCAGAATCGATTTCAATCTAAATTCTTCTAAAAACTCTTCTGAGTCCTCTGCAATGTGAAGAATGATGTCAGTACCTCTATCTTTCTTTTTAGCTGAACTAATGGAGTATTCTGTGGATCCATCGCAAACCCATCTTGCTGCTTCTGATTTATCTTGATATGATTTTGAAATAATTTCTACTTCTTTGGCAACCATGAAAGCAGAATAGAAGCCTAAACCAAAATGACCAATAATACCTTTGTCGTCACCTTTGTCTTTGTATTTTTCTACAAATTCAGTGGCTCCTGAAAAGGCAATTTGATTAATGTATTTTTTAATTTCTTCGGCCGTCATACCGATACCATTATCCGAAATAGTAATGGTTTTCGCTTCTTTGTCGAAACTTACTTTTACTTTTAATTCACCTAATTCGCCATTGTATTCGCCGATGGAGCCAAGGCGTTTGATTTTTTGTGTTGCATCTACTGCGTTTGAAACTAACTCACGAAGGAAAATCTCGTGGTCCGAGTAGAGAAATTTCTTAATAATTGGAAAAATATTCTCTGTGTGAATGGAGATGTTACCTGTTTCTTTCATGTTTTTAAAAATTAAGCTTGTTTTAAAAATTGTTTATCAAAAACAAATCCATTTTTTTTATCTGTGTCATATTGTCAGTGTATGTATACCCATATTATTTATCAATTGGTAAATTCTACATTACTCATACATCATACGTCATACATCTTACGTCATACATCATACATCATACGTCATACATCATACATCATACGTCATACATCATTCGTCATATTTCATAATTTAATTGTTAATTTCGAATCCTCGTTGTTAATAAATTTTCAAATGAAAAAAATACTTTTAATCGCTATTGTTTTTTTATTTGCTTTAAATGCAAATGCGCAGCAAGAATCCATACGAATGGTATATCCATTTATGCCCTTGGCAATTAATCCAGCAGAAGCTGGTTCCAAAGGAGTTGCATCCATGACAGGTATTTATCGTAAAAAGCCACTTTTTCAAAATGCCGGTTTAGTAAGTTCATCACAACAATATTTTAGTTTTGATATGCCCATAAAGAATGAGTCGATGGGAATTGGTTTTTTAGCATTTAATACAGATCGATCTTTTGGAACTACTTCAGGTGGAATTTCATCTAATTTGGGAATCGTGGGAATTGTATCGAAAGTAGTTGATTTGGGTAGAGGTAAACATTTGCGATTGGGTGGAAATCTAGCTGTCAATCAGTTTCCCATTCGAGCTGGGACGGGAAGTTCAATTATGGGAACAAGCTGGGGGATAGGTGGGGCCTTTGATTCAGAAAATTTTTCAATAGGTGTCAGTATGCCTACTATGAATTTGAGTGATTTGGGCTGGAAAACCAGTGCACCTATTTATGGTAAAATACAATACCTACATACTTTGGCAGATAATAACTTATTGAAGTTAGGCTCCTTGGTTCGTTATACCAATGGTATAATCGAATCAGAAATAAAGACAGATTTTTATGCAGTTTTTTGGTTTCAGGAGAAGATTGGAGCTGGATTGTGGTACCAAAATACAGGATCCGAGTTTGGGGGAGATGCTTTGTTAGGAAGTGTGGAGGTTCCACTTGGACATTTCAGAGTGGGCTATTCCTATGACTTTTTGGGAAAAAATGTTAACACAACACTTAGTGGGGCTGGCACTTCCAGTACTGCGATTGGTTCAGATTTAAGTTCAGGATTTCATCAATTATTTTTGAGGTATGAAATTGATTTGGGAAATGGCAAAATCAGGGAATTTCGACCTTGAGTATAATTGATGTTTGTTTGACTTTAACAAGATAAAATTTGACTATTATAAGTTTTTTAGACTAGTTTTTAAAATTGAATTATTTCATTTAAAATTTGTTCTCTTTTTTGTAAAAAAGCCTTCAATTTATTGAAATTAATAAATTTTCATTTCGTAAATTGCGAGGATTTTTTTACACGAGATTGTTACTCTTAACCAATTCGTTAACGTTTGAAACTTTTTCTGATCTTAATCAGAATTTTAAATTATGGATTCATTTTCCTTTATAGCTAACGCAGACACGCAGGTCATCGCTGACCTATACGAGGCTTATCAACAAGACCCCAATTCCGTAGATTCTACTTGGAAAGACTTTTTTAAAGGATTCGATTTTGCCCAAACGTGGCAAGGAGATTCAAAGGGAGGTCAAACTGGAACTTCTGTTGATTCGAGTCATATACAAAAAGAAATGTCAGTAATCAGTTTGATTA
The DNA here is from genome assembly GCA_046073945.1 of Aquirufa sp. Lineage (GTDB taxonomy): Bacteria > Bacteroidota > Bacteroidia > Cytophagales > Spirosomataceae > Aquirufa. The sequence goes on from JBJTNH010000048.1 coordinate 13,780, forward strand.
AGGCATTTCGTTCAAGAGGGCATTTGTTGTCTAAGACAAATCCCGTTCGTGATAGAAAAGATCGTAGGCCTCGTTTAGATTACACCGATTATTCTTTGGTGGAATCCGATTTGGATACCATTTTTCAAGCGGGTAGTTTTTTGGGAATAGGTCCTTCATCCTTACGTAAAATCATTGCTTCATTGCATACGATTTATGCAGGAACGATAGGTTTTGAATATTCTTACATCCGTGAAGTCGATGTCAAAGAATGGTTGAGAAACAAAATCGAAAAAGAAGCTTTAGCTTTTAATCCAAGTGTTGACAAAAAGAAGAGAATTCTACAAAAGTTGAATGAAGCTGTTGTTTTTGAAAACTTTTTGGGAACAAAATACTTAGGTCAAAAACGTTTCGGACTTGAGGGAGGAGAAAGCACGATAGCAGGTTTAGATGCAATTATCAATACTGCCGCTGATGCAGGTGTAAAAGAAGCAATGATTGGAATGGCACATAGAGGTCGTTTGAATGTGCTTGCCAACATTATGCATAAATCTTATGAATCTATTTTCGATGGATTTGAAGGAAATGTTCCTGATCAAATTCATGGCGATGGCGACGTAAAATATCATTTAGGTTATTCAAGTAAGCATATATCGCCACAAGGAAATGAAATTTCATTGAAATTGGCACCTAATCCTTCTCACTTAGAAGCCGTTAATCCGTTGGTAGAAGGATTTTGTCGAGCAAGTGCAGATGCGCATTATGATGGAGATTATTCCAAAGTTTTGCCCATTTTAATCCATGGTGATGCAGCGGTTGCTGGACAGGGAATTGTCTATGAGGTAACTCAAATGGCGAAATTAAAAGGTTATAAAACAGGAGGAACAATTCACTTTGTTATTAATAACCAAGTTGGATTTACCACCGACTTCGAAGATGCTCGTTCTGCGATTTATTGTACAGATGTTGCAAAAATCATCGATGCACCGGTATTCCACGTGAATGGGGATGATCCAGAAGCGGTTGTTTTTGTGTCAAGAATTGCGGCGGAATTCAGACAAGAATTTAATAGAGATGTATTTGTTGATATGGTTTGTTATCGTCGAAATGGGCATAATGAATCAGATGAGCCTCGTTTTACACAGCCTACTTTGTATGCCAACATCACAAATCATCCAAATCCAAGAGAAATTTACACGCAAAAATTAATTGCTCGTGGAGATATTGATGCAAAAATTGCTGAGCAAATGGATTCTGAATTTAAATCAGAATTACAAGCTCGTTTGGATCAAGTAAAACAAAAAGTTCGCCCACCGTATATTCCTTTGAAATTGGATAATGCATGGTCTGAATTAAGATATGCTGAATCAAAAGATTTTGAAAAATCACCTGAAACAGGAATAAGTAAAGAATTAATTGATAAGGTTGCTAAAGCGATTACCACTTTACCAAAAGATTTCGCTGCTTTGAAGCAAATCGAAAAAGTAATTGCTGATCGTAAAGTTTTCTTTGAAAAAGGGCAATTGAATTGGGCTACTGCTGAGTTATTGGCATATGGTTCACTTTTAGCTGAAGGAAAGATGGTCCGTTTGTCGGGTCAAGATGTGCAGAGAGGTACGTTTTCTCACCGTCATGCTGTGCTTCATGATGCCAATACAAATAACAACTACAATTCTTTGGATCATATTCAAGATGGTCAAGAGAAGTTACATATCTACAATTCACTATTGTCAGAGTATGGCGTTTTAGGCTTTGAATTTGGTTATGCCTTGGCTAATCCAAATGCTTTGGTGATTTGGGAGGCTCAATTTGGCGATTTTGCCAACGGTGCACAAACCATGATCGATCAATTCATTAGTTCTCATGAATCGAAATGGGGTACCCAAAACGGCTTAGTGATGCTATTACCTCATGGTTATGAGGGCCAAGGACCTGAGCATTCGAATGCTCGTCCAGAGCGTTTTTTACAATTGGCTTCTGAAGAAAATATGATTGTTGCCAATTTGACAACTCCTGCAAATATTTTCCACGCAATGCGTAGACAATTAGCTTGGCAGTTCCGTAAGCCTTTGGTAGTAATGTCACCAAAATCTATTTTCCGTCATCCAAAAGTAATGTCTCCTTTAGCTGATTTCACAAAAGGAAGTTTCCAAGAAGTGATTGGAGATAATTTTGCGGATAAAACTAAAGTTAAAAAAGTATTACTTTGCAGCGGAAAAGTGTATTTCGATTTATTGGAGCGCCAAGAAAAAGATGCGAGAAAAGATGTTGCCATTGTTCGAATTGAGCAATTACATCCGCTACCTACTTTACAGATTGAAAAAGAATTGGCAAAATACAAAAATGCAGACGTCTATTTTGTTCAAGAAGAGCCAGAAAACATGGGATATTGGTCTTACATTATCCGTGAATTTGGCTGGACTCGTTTCAAAGGATTAATCGCTCGTAAAAAGAGTGCTTCTCCTGCTACGGGATTCTTGAAGGTACATGGAGTAGAACAAGCTGCATTGATAAATAAAGCATTTGAATAATTAAACTAACGAAAGCCTCATTAAAATGGCCATAGAAATGAAAGTGCCCGCTGTGGGCGAATCGATCACAGAAGTAACTGTCGCAACTTGGAATAAAAAAGAAGGCGACTTAGTCAAATTAGACGAAGTTCTTTGTGAACTTGAGTCAGACAAAGCTACATTCGAACTTCCTGCGGAAGCAGAAGGAATTTTACACATTGTTGCAAAAGAAGGTGATGTTTTGCCTATTGGTGCTACAATTTGTACAATCGAGGTAGTCGGTGCTGAAAAATCAGCGCCAGCTGCTCCAGTAGCTGCGGCACCAGTTGTAGAAGCAAAAGTTGAATCTGCTGCACCTTCAGCTCCAGTGAGTCAAGCTACTCAAGTAATCGAAGTAAAAGTTCCACCTGTTGGAGAATCCATTACAGAGGTAACTGTTTCTGTTTGGAATAAAAAAACAGGAGATTCGGTGAATCTTGACGAAGTTCTTTGTGAATTAGAATCAGACAAAGCAACTTTCGAATTGCCAGCTGAATCGGCAGGCGTTTTGGAAATAATAGCTCAATCTGGAGAAGTTGTGCCAATTGGAGGTATTTTAGCTAAAATTACTGTTGGTGGCGCTGTATCATCAGCTGTTTCAGCCCCAGCAGCGGCACCTTCTGCCAATGTACAATCTGCAGATGCAAATTCATCTGTTAGTAATTACGCAGCTGGTCATCCATCTCCTGCTGCAGCTAAGATTTTAGATGAAAAAGGTGTGGCAGCTTCATCTGTTACAGGTACAGGAGTGGGGGGTAGAATTACCAAAGAAGATGCCATTCAAGCTAATGTAGCTAAACCTGCACCAGCTGCGAGTTCGGCACCAAGTGTTTCAAACGCTGTTGCTGCTTCTTCAAGTGCTGATTCAAGAGGTACTCGTCGTGAAAAAATGAGTTCGCTTCGTAAAACTGTTGCTAGACGTTTAGTAGCAGTGAAAAATGAAACAGCCATGTTGACTACCTTCAATGAAGTTGACATGAAACCTGTTATGGACATCAGAGCTAAATACAAAGATAAGTTCAAAGAAAAGCATGGCGTTGGATTAGGATTTATGTCCTTCTTTACCAAAGCTGTTTGTGTTGCATTAAAAGAATTCCCATCTGTTAATGCTAAAATTGACGGTGAGGAAATAGTTTATAACGATTTCTGCGATGTTTCGATTGCAGTTTCAGCTCCCAAAGGTTTAGTTGTACCTGTGATTCGTAATGCTGAAAATTTGAGTTTAGCAGGCATTGAATCAGAAGTGGTTCGTTTGGCTGTAAAAGCTAGAGAAAATAAATTGACTTTGGAAGAAATGACTGGAGGAACATTCACTATTACCAATGGTGGAGTATTTGGTTCGATGTTATCCACTCCAATCATCAACGCTCCACAAGTAGCGATTTTAGGTATGCACAATATTGTTGAGCGTGCCGTGGTTGTAGATGGGCAAGTAGTGGTTCGTCCAATTATGTATTTAGCGTTATCTTATGACCATAGAATCATCGATGGTCGTGAGTCGGTAAGCTTCTTAGTTCGTGTGAAGCAATTATTGGAAGATCCAGCACGTTTATTATTAGATATTTAATTTTGAATAGGCTCCTGGTGGGCCTATTCCTTTTTTATTAGCCTTATGCAAGAATTTGACGTAGTAGTAATTGGTTCAGGACCAGGCGGATATGTTTCTGCCATCAGAGCCGCTCAATTGGGATTAAAAACAGCCATAGTTGAAAAATATGCTGTCATGGGTGGAACCTGTCTAAATGTGGGTTGTATTCCTTCTAAAGCATTATTAGATTCTTCAGAGCATTATTACAATGCGATACATAGTTTTGAAGAGCATGGTATTGTGATCTCAAAACCAAAAGTTGATTTGGCAAAAATGATTGCCAGAAAAGCAGGTGTGGTGGAAAAAATGAATGGTGGAATTTCATTTTTAATGAAAAAAAATAAAATTACAACCTTTCATGGTTTAGGTTCTTTTGATGGTCCTAAATCTGTTAAGATAACCAAGGAAGACGGTTCATCTGAAGTTATTTCTGCCAAAAATATCATCATCGCTACAGGTTCTAAACCAACTATTTTACCATTTATTCCTGTAGATAAAAAACGTGTAATTACTTCTACGGAGGCATTGAAATTGACTGAAATTCCTAAACATTTAATTGTGATAGGAGCAGGTGTGATTGGTGCTGAATTAGGTTCTGTCTATGCTCGTTTAGGCTCAAAAGTATCTTTTGTTGAATTTGCAGAAGGAATGATTCCTACCATGGATAAAACGATGGGAAAGGAATTGCAAAAATCTATCGGCAAATTAGGCGCTGATTTTTATTTTTCTCACCAAGTTACTGGAGTTGAAAATAAAGGCAAGGAAGTAGTTGTTAAAGCTAAAAATTCAAAAGGTGAGGAGGTTGAAATAAAAGGAGATTATTGCCTTGTTTGTATCGGAAGAAGACCTTATACGGATGGATTGAATTTAGCTGCAGCAGGTTTAAGTGCAGATGAAAGAGGTAGAATTGCAATTGATGAGCATACCTTACAAACTTCAGTTCCTGGAATCTATGCCATTGGTGATGTAGTTAGAGGTGCTATGTTAGCCCACAAAGCAGAAGAGGAAGGTGTTTTTGTCGCGGAAGTTATCGCAGGTCAAAAGCCCCATATCAACTATAATTTAATTCCTGGTGTAGTTTATACTTGGCCAGAAGTAGCATCTGTTGGTAAGACAGAACAAGAATTGAAAACAGCGGGTGTTGCTTATAAAGAGGGGTCATTTCCTTTCAAAGCATTAGGTAGAGCAGTTGCTTCTATGGATGTGGATGGATTGGTAAAAGTCCTTGCTGATGCACAAACAGATGAGATTTTGGGTGTTCATATCATTGGTGCTCGTGCTGCGGATATGATTGCAGAGGCGGTTGTTGCTATGGAATTCCGTGCGAGTGCGGAAGATGTGGCAAGAATGTCACATGCACACCCAACTTACACAGAAGCAATGAAAGAGGCTTGTTTAGCAGCTACAAGCAAGAGAGCTTTGCATTCGTAATAAATTTTATTGATTTCAGAAGGTGTAAAACGCAAGTTTTGCACCTTTTTTTTTGCCCAAAAATTTTAAAATCAGTTAACTTATAATTGTTGAAATTTATCAGTTTATTGTCAAATTAATATCTCTGCATTCCATATTTTTGAGCATTCTATTTACCTAACCTTTTTAAACTCATGGAAAAATATGTAATGCAATTGATTGATGATATGCAGGTGTCAGAAAGATCAAGAGAAGATTATAATGCGTCTGGATTTGTTCAAGTTGATTCTGAAAAAAGCTTTGAGGATCATTTGATGGAAATTGAAAAGTATTTTCAGAATGAGAATTTGAAATCAATTTCTGAAATAATTGGATTGGAATTGATACAATTTCCACCTTCTGATCGATTGGAAATTTATCAAATGAAAGAAATTAATAAAAGCCTAATTAGATTATTGAGTACTTGGTGTATTGAAGTAGATATGCCCAAGGTATTACCTGCCAATAAAAAATATGCCTTATTACTTTCTGTTTTTAACAAAAGAGTTCCCGTATTAAATAGTGGTACTGTTCATATTGAGCTTTGTGATTATAATGTGAAATCTTGCCCATTTGGGGAACAATTTTGTAATTGTAAAGATTGGGAAGAAGCATAAAAAAAGACCTCCCTTATTTTGGGAGGTCTTTTTAACTAGTTGAAACAAGAGATTATTTTTTAGGTTCTCCTCCAACAGCACCTGTTTCAGATGGTTTGTCTTTGGCTTTTTCTGCCATTTTTTTAGCAGCACCCGCATAATCACCAGCTTTGATAAACGACATTTTAGTTAAGTCAATCGTCTTTCTTGAAGCTTGTAAAATTTGATCAATCGTTAAACTACTTACCTTCTTTTCTAAATCTTCAGCCCATTTCAACGATCTGCCTAAATAAAGATTTGAATTCAAGGTATTGCTCAAAGAATTATCTTGAGAACGAGTAACTTGTTTGGCTTGGATCCAAGATTTTTTCGCTTCATCGATTTCTTTCTGAGTAAAGCCTTCTTTAAGTACTTTTTCAATTTCTTCTTTAAAGGCAGCTTCTAACTTTGTAATGTTCTCAGGAGCATAAATGGCATAAGCAACAAATGCACCATTATTGTCTAGGGGACTAGCCGCAAATTGAGAACCTACACCATAAGATAATCCCTCTTTTTGGCGGATTCTATTCATTAATCTAGAACTTAATCCACTTCCTCCCCCTAACATATAATTAGCCAATTCCATCGCAGCAAAATCTGGATCAGAATCTGACATTTTTATAGGTTGATATACTAAGAAGAATGCATTAGCCTTATCAGGTGTTTCAATTGATTTTACCACAGCTTTAACATCTTTGAAAACATCTGGAACCCTTGTAAATGGTTTAGGTGATTTCCATGACCCAAATTCTGTTTTGATCAATTCCTTCACAGCTGTTTCATCAAAATCGCCAACAACAGAGAAAGTTGCATTAGAAGCTCCATAAAAATTCTTGTAAAAATTGATCGACTCTTCCAATTTAGCAGCAGTATAGTTCGCTGTTGTTTCTTCCATACTTGGTTGGTATCTAACATCATTTTTTGGATAATGTCCTGTACGCAACTGATTTAAGACATCACTTGCTTTTGCAGATGGTTCACTTTTTTGTGACTCGATGGACGTTAAATTTTCTTGTTTTAACTTTTCAAATTCATCAGCTGGGAAAATAGGTTGCTTTAGCGCCTCTGCTACTAATTTTAAAGCTGGAATTAAATTATCCTTGGTAGTTTCAATAGAAACATTCGCTTGTGTAGGACCTCCTGAAATACTAACTCTTGCTTTAATTTTATCTAATTCATCTTGGAATTGTTGACGAGTATGAAGTTTAGTTCCTTTTGTCAACATATCCGCTGCTAAATCTGCAGCAGTAGAAGTTCCTAACAAGGATTTTTCATCACCGAAACGAAGCGTCATTTTTGCAAAAACAGAATTTCCTCTTGTTTTTTTCGCTAATAAGGCCAATTTCACTCCACCAATAACATCTGTTTTAGTTCTGGCATCTATATTACTTGGAGATGGATCAAAAGCCTCACCCTCAGCAACTGCTGCTTTTCCTTTAAAATCTTTTAAGATTTCATCCACTTCTTTTGCTTCAGGAATTTCAGCTCTATCAGGTTTTTCAGTTGGATAGAATACACCCGAAGTTCTGTTGGCCGATTTAAAGTATTTTTCAGCTACTCGTTGAATATCAGCTGGAGTAATTTTTTCCATCATATTTCTTGTATGGAACAATAATCTCCAATCACCTTGGGCAATATATTCCGATAATCCTACACCTACTCTTTGAGCATTATTTAATAATAATTCAACATTTTTGATGTTTTTTGCTTTGATTCTATCTACCTCTTCTTGTGTAGGTGGAGTTTTAGCAAATTTTTCAATTGTTTCAATCATGATGTTTTTTACGGAATCCACAGATTTACCTTTTAAGACCTCCGCTCCAAAATAGCTGATTCCCGGTTCCTTTAATTGGAAAGAAAATCCAAATTGAGAGGAAGCTTTTTTCGAGTCTATCAACGCTTTGTACAATCTTCCAGACGGTGCATCGGTTAACAAATCTGCCATTACATCACAAGCGATGTAGTCTGGGTGTAATCCTGAAGGAATATGATATGCCATTCCAACTACTTGGACATCGCCAACACGGCGCAAAACAACTTCTCTTTCTCCATCTTGAGTTGGTTCAGCTGTAAATGTTTTGGTTAAAACACGTTCTGGTCGTGGGATGATGCCAAATTTTTCATTGATCAATTTTAATGTTTTAATCGGATCAAATTTACCTGCTACTAACAAAACAGCATTGTCTGGTTGATAGTATTTTTTATAATAGGCTTGTAAATTTTCGATTGGAACTTTTTCAATATCCGATCTAGCACCAATGGTGGAATTACCATAGTTATGCCATAAAAAGGCTGTAGAAACAATTCTTTCCATCAAAACACTACCTGGATCATTTTCTCCTGATTCAAATTCGTTTCTTACTACAGTCATTTCTGTTTCTAATTCACTTTTGGCAATTCTAGAATTAATCATTCTATCTGCCTCCATGTCCAACGCCCAGTCTAAATTTTCATCTGTTGCAGCAAAAGTCTCAAAATAATTCGTTCTGTCTAGCCAAGTCGTGCCATTGAATTGAGCTCCATGATCTGAAATCTCTTTGGCAACTTCTTTGTGTTTCTCTTTGGTTCCTTTAAAAACCATGTGCTCTAAGAGATGTGACATTCCAGTTTCACCATAACCTTCATGTCTTGAACCGACCAAATAAGTGATGTTTACAGTAATGGTCTGCTTAGAAGGGTCTGGAAAAAGTAAAACTTTTAATCCGTTGGCTAATTTGTATTCCGTGATTCCTTCAGCAGAAGTGATTTTTTCAGGAATAGAAAGGCTTGGTTTTGAATTAGTGGTGGCGACTGCTTTTTGTTGCGCCTTCAAATTCGAAATTCCGATACTAATCAGAAATAACGATAAAATGATTTTCTTCATAAATGGAGATAGATTTGTTGTTAATTGATTAAGTTGAGATTTTTTGGCTTGATATTTTATTAGATTTTTATGAGAGGTTAGGATATTATTTGAAA
>JBJTNH010000049.1:0-3362 GCA_046073945.1 Aquirufa sp.
CTACTTTACAAATCTTGCCGATGCATATGATGCGTGCTGTAGGAGGGACCTTATATTTGGTTGGAGCTATAATCATGGCTTATAACTTATTCAAAACCATGGCACAGGGATCATTATTGGCGGATGAAGCAGCTGAAGCGGCTCCATTAGCTATCGATGAACAACCTGAAGCAGGAGCACACTGGCACCGTTGGATTGAGCGTAAGCCGATTCAATTATTGGTTGCGTCTTTGATTATGATTTTAATTGGATCCTTGGTCGAATTAATCCCAACATTCATGGTAAAATCAAATGTACCTACGATTGAGGCAGTTCAACCTTATACATCTTTGGAATTAGAGGGACGTGATATTTACATCCGTGAGGGATGCGTGGGATGTCACTCGCAATTGGTTAGACCATTCCGAAGTGAAACGGAACGTTATGGAGAATTTTCAAAATCAGGCGAGTTTGTTTATGATCATCCATTTTTGTGGGGTTCAAAAAGAACTGGACCCGATTTACATAGAGAAGGTGGTAAATATCCAGACTCTTGGCATTACATTCACATGAGAGAACCACAAGCTATGTCGCCAGGATCGATTATGCCAAGTTATGGTTGGTTATTTGAACAAACGTTGAATACATCGCAAACGAAAGATAAATTGGCAGCGATGAAGAAATTAGGTGTACCATACAGTCAACAGCAAATCAACAATGCAGTCATTGATTTAACCGTACAAGCTAAAGAAATTCAAGCTCGTTTGGCTAATGAGAAAATCAAAGTCTCCGAGGACAAGGAAATTATCGCTTTGATTGCTTATTTACAAAGATTAGGAACAGACATTTCAAAAAAATAAATATATGTTTAAGCAATTTATTTCAATCATTCCTGGTGCACACGCCTTTATGATCTTCTCGTTGATGGTATTTATGGTATTTTTTGTACTCGTAGGAATTTATCTATTTTGGATGGATAAAAAGCACCTTAAGAAAATGGAAAATTTACCATTTGAATAGGTATTAAATATTTTTGAAAATTATAAATCGTTATAAAAATGGCCAATACAACAGAAATTTGGTTAATGAGTTTAATCATTCTAACAAGTATGGTAATCTTGTTTGTTACTATACAATTGTCAGCTGCTTTGAAAAGACTTTCGCAAGGAGATAGCCAATCAGAAACAAAAGAAAATAGAAGTTGGTGGGAAAACTTCACTGGTTTACGTCCAATAGAGGAAGAAAAAGACCTTGCGATGGAACATCAATACGATGGCATTGTGGAACTAGACAACCCTACGCCACCATGGTTTATGTATTTATTTTATTTGACCATTCTATTTGGAATCATTTATGGAATTAATTACCATGTTTTACAAGATGGTAACCTACAAGATGCTGAATACAAGGAAGAAGTAACCATTGCCGAGAAAGCAAGAGAAGCTTACATGAAAAAATTTGCGAATTCTGTTAATGAAGATAATGTTACCGCTTTGACAGCTGCAAAAGATATTACTGAAGGTTCTGAAATTTATAAAACCAATTGTGTAGCTTGTCATGGTGATAAGGGGCAAGGTGGAGTAGGCCCTAATTTAACAGACAACTTTTGGTTGCATGGAGGAAATGTAAAAGCTTTGTTTCACACAATTACAAACGGTGTTCCTGAAAAAGGAATGATTGCTTGGAATAAAACCTTGAATCCGATACAAATTCAAAAAGTTTCATCGTTTATTTTGTCAATCAAAGGAACTAATCCTGCAGGTGCTAAAGAACCTCAAGGAACAGAAGAAAAATAATACAATAATTTATACACTTACAACTTTATAACTATGCAAAAGAACATTGGTAAACGCGATCGATTATTTAGATTTTCCGTCGCCATTATTTTAAGTATTTTAGCGTATTCAAAAATCATTCCTGCTGATTTAGCCATACCTGTCTACATCGTAGCCGCGGTTATTGCTTTGACAGGATTAACCCGAGTTTGCTTATTGTATAAGCCCTTTGGTATTTCAACTTGTCGAGAAAAATAATTTAATTTTAAATTTAGGTCCGGCAACGGACCTTCTTTTTTATGTCGAATATCAATTTAGATAATGATGATTACAGAAATCATCTTTATAATCAATCAAAGGATGGAAAGCGTTTATGGATTTACCCGGGTAGAATCATAGGCAAACTTTACAAGCTGAGAAGTGCTTTTGCCTATTTTTTATTAATCGCATTGTTTGGCTTGCCTTGGATTGAAAGAAAAGGCGAACCTTTTTTTCTATTCAACATCATAGAACGAAAGTTCATCTTTTGGGGAGTTCCATTTTTCCCGCAAGATTTTCATTTAGTGGCGATTGGGTTAGTGACATTTTTAATATTCATTAGCTTGTTTACCGTCATTTTTGGTCGTATTTGGTGTGGATGGGCTTGTCCTCAAACGATTTTTATGGAAATGTTCTTTCGGAAAATCGAATATTTAATTGAAGGAGACGACAAAGCACAAAGAAGGTTGGATGAAAGTCCTTGGAATCTGGAAAAAATCTTAAAAAAAGGAGCGAAACACCTGATTTTCTTAATCATGTCATTTGCGATCTCCAATACCTTCTTGATGTATATTGTGGGCAAAAAAGAATGGTTAAAATTAATTAATGAGCCTCCAACAGAGCATTTAACAGGTTTTATATCCATTTGGATATTTACAGCCGTTTTCTATTTCGTTTTTGCCCGATTCAGAGAAATGGTTTGTATTGTTGTTTGTCCTTACGGAAGATTACAAGGAGTATTGTTGGATAATAATTCTATATTGGTGCAATATGATCATAAAAGGGGAGAACCACGCGGAAAGATAAGTAAGACAGATACTACTGAAAAAGGAGATTGTATTGATTGCCATTGGTGTGTTCGAGTTTGTCCAACAGGAATTGATATCAGAAATGGAAGCAACCAATTAGAGTGCATCGGTTGTACGGCCTGTATAGATGCCTGTGATGAGGTAATGGAAAAGGTAAAAAAACCTAAAAATCTTATTCGTTACGATTCCTTAAATGGCATCAATTCAGGCACTAAATTAAAATTCAGTAAAAGAATTATGGCTTATTCAGCACTATTGGTCATTTTATTGAGTGTATTTGGATATTTGCTTCTGAGCAGAAAACCTTGGGAAAGCACCTTGTTAAGAACACCGGGAATGACTTTCCAAGTTGATGAGAAAAAACACGAAGTAAGTAATTTGTATCAATTAGAAATTTTGAATAAATCGTTGGAGAATCAAAATTTTAAAATTGAAGTGGAGAAGCCGTTTTATATCGTTTGGGTAGGAAAACCTATTTCTAACTTGGAAAAAAGTAAAATGAGTAAATCTGAATTCTTTATCAAAATCAAAAGTGGTCTAA
>JBJTNH010000050.1:0-11510 GCA_046073945.1 Aquirufa sp.
TAAAAAAGCTAATTATAATTAGTCGTATTGCTAATTAATTGTTTTATAAGCTAAATATCAAATCATATAGCTTCTAATCTTCGATATAACGAATACTTTGGAATTCATCCAAAATATTACTAAATTAGCTAAATAGATAAATAATAAAATGATTGAATTAATTGCCAAGGCCATCGGCGATGAATCTAGGAAGAAAATTATCGAATTATTATTGCCTGGGGAACTCGCTGCTAGTACTATATTTGAGCAATTTACCTACGCAGCCCCTACCATTTCAAGGCATCTTTCAGTGCTAAAAGAAGCGGGAATTGTAGTGACAAGACGCGAAGGAGTCTTTATTTATTATTCCTTAAACAAAGACACATTTAAGGAATTAAATGAATGGCTTAGTCCTTTCCTACCCGCACCTGAAAAGGTTAAAATCAAAGTGAAAGAAAGAAGCTTAGAGCCTAAAATTTCGAAAAAAGAAAATCCCTTTGATAAATTCCAAAGCGAATTTTAATATTAAAAAAGTACAAATATATGAATAGGTTTGTTTTCATCATTCGAGGACCCATTAACGGAATTTCCAAACAAGAAATTATCGCATCGGAACAAGAATTAGAGCATATTAAAAATTGGTTGAAAGGATTGAAAAATACCTACAATGATATGTTGTTCCAAAAGCTTGGACCCAACCAAATGGTCATAAACTTAAACGGTGAAATTGAAAATAGAATTTTGAATCAAATAGATGGAGGAGAAATTAGTCAAATCGTAACGCTAATTCTTGATAACATGGAAGAAGCTAAAAAAATAGCCCAATCCTTCCCTTTTCCCAATACATTTTATTCCTTAGAGCTTCGAGAGCTTATTTAGTAATAAAAAAGCCTCAAATTTCGTCAATTTGAGGCTTTTTTGGTTAATCGCTTGAGAATCAAATATTTCGACCCAGATTACAGATTGATTTCTCCTACCATATTCTCAGGCCTTACCCATTGATCAAATTCTTCTGCAGTTAAATAACCCAATGCAACCGCTGTTTCTTTCAAAGTAGAACCATTTTTATGGGCCGTTTGAGCAATTTCCGCTGCTTTGTAATATCCGATCTTGGTATTTAAAGCTGTCACCAACATCAATGAATTATTCACGTGTTTAGCAATGTTATCGTACAGTGGAGCAATTCCAACTGCGCATTTATCATTGAAAGCCACACAAACATCTCCTATCAATCGTGCAGAATGCAAGAAATTATAAATCATCACTGGCTTAAACACATTTAACTCGAAATGACCATTTGATCCACCGATACCGATTGTTACGTCATTCCCCATCACTTGAGCTGCTACCATTGTCATGGCTTCACATTGTGTAGGATTCACTTTTCCTGGCATAATAGAAGATCCTGGTTCATTGTCAGGAATATAGATTTCGCCGATTCCAGAACGTGGACCCGAAGAAAGCATACGAATATCATTACCAATTTTCATTAAACTCACTGCAACAGTTTTTAAAGCCCCGTGCGCCTCTACAATTGCATCGTGCGCTGCCAATGCTTCAAACTTGTTTTCAGCCGTTCTAAATGGCAAACCTGTTAATCCTGCAATGTGCTTTGCGACATTTTCTGCATAACCTTTGGGTGTATTGATTCCTGTACCCACAGCAGTTCCACCTAAAGCTAATTCTGCTAAATGATCTAAGGTATTTTCAATCGCTTTTATACCATGATTCAATTGAGAAACATAGCCAGAAAATTCTTGACCCAAAGTCAAGGGAGTCGCATCCATGAAGTGAGTTCGACCAATTTTAACCACATTTTTGAATTCTTTTGCTTTAGCAGCCAAAGTATCTCTCAATTTTTTAATGCCTGGAATAGTCGTTTCCATCAAAATCTGATAGGCCGCTATGTGCATAGCAGTAGGAAACGTATCATTCGAAGATTGCGATTTATTCACATCATCGTTTGGATGTACAAACTTTTGCTCATCCATTAAATTTCCGCCTTGAATGACGTGCGCGCGGTAAGCAATCACTTCATTGCAATTCATATTCGACTGGGTACCAGAGCCTGTTTGCCAAACTACCAAAGGAAATTGATCCGCCCATTGTCCAGCTAAAATTTCATCACATACTTGCGCAATTAAATTTTTCTTTGATTCTTCTAAAACACCCGCTTCAAAATTGGTGATTGCAGCCGCTTTTTTCAAAAATGCAAACGCACGAATAATCTCTTTCGGCATTTTATTGATATCTTGGGCAATAGGAAAGTTTTCTATTGATCGTTGAGTTTGAGCTCCCCAATATACATGAGCAGGTACTTGCACCTTTCCCATTGTATCTTTTTCAATTCTGTACTCCATAAGGTCGGTTTTCTGTTAAATTTGTAAAAGAAAACACAAAAATACGACCAAAATTCAATTAATTTGAACAAAAACTAAATTTATATGATAACAGTTTACGGCATTCCGAATTGCAATACGATGAAAAAAACGTTCGATTGGTTGAAAGAAAATAAGATCGATTTTCAATTTCATGATTACAAGAAAAAAGGCATCGATCAAGCAACTTTACAAGCATTTATTCAGCAGCTTGGAGAGAACGTTGTATTAAATAGGCAGGGTGCTACTTACAAACAATTGTCGGACGATCAGAAGCAATTAATAGGTAACTCATATGAATTATTTCGTTTTTTAACCGAGAAAACATCCGCCATCAAACGGCCGATTATAGAAAAAAACGGACAATTTCAGGCAGGATTTGACATAGAAAAGTTGAGCCAATTTCTTGCATAAAAAAAGGCCTTAGGTTTTAATCTAAGGCCTTCTCCTTTAAATCTTATAAAAGATCCACTTTCCTATCTCTTTCCAAGTCATTTTCTTCCCATACATCAAAATACCCACTCGATAAATACGAGAGGATACCCAAGAAGTTCCTAAGAAACCAAGCACTAATAAAACCATCGACAAAATCAATTCCCACGTTGGCACTCCGTATGGTAAACGAACCATCATATTAATGGGTGATGTAAACGGGATAATAGAGGCCCAAAATGCAATGGTACTATCGGGATCTTGAAGAGTGAATTGCGCAAATAAAAATGAAACAATAATAGGTAAAGTAACGGGCAAAGTAAATTGTTGTGCTTCGGCGGCTGATTCTACAGCAGAACCAATTGCAGCGAATAAAGAACTATACAACAAATACCCAAACAAATAAAAGAACAGAAATGAGCCTATAATCAATGGAATATTGGTTGATTGAACCACTTCGTTAACAACCTTAATTGGGTCAAAATTTTCGCTATTTTGAACCTCTTGTACCGTTTTCTGTGCATCAGCGCTTAATTTACTATTAGCATTTTGAACTATTTTTTCTTTAAAATTATCTCCATAGATTTTCGACGCAACGCCTGTAAATGCAACCGTCAAAACAATCCAAAGAGCAAACTGGGTAAGACCAACTAATCCTACGCCAATAATTTTACCTAACATTAATTGATAAGGTTTAACAGAAGAAACAATAACCTCAATGATTCTACTGCTTTTTTCTTCAATCACTCCATTCATCACCTGACTACCATATATGAGTACGGTAAAATACAACAGAAACCCCAAAATACCCGCTAAAATCATCACTCCCTCACTACTAGAGCTCGTTTCACCACCCGAATTCGATAAGGTCAATGTGCTACTATTAACATCTACTTGAGTACTTTCATAAATTTTACCTTCTATTCCAGCATTTTTCATCAAAACTTGGCGGACTTTTTCCTGAATTTTGCCCTCAATTTCACTTTTCAAAGTCAAGCTCAAGGTCTTTTGCGCATACATGACCAAACCTTTGGGATTAGACAAGACATCTTTAGGAATAACAACTAATGCATCGTAATCCGTGGAATTGAGTTTAGATTTATATAGAAGCACATCTCCACCTTTTATCAAATCGAATTGAATAGACGTTGATTGCAAATCTTCCTTTTGAAAATAAGTACTTTGATCAATCACCTGAATTTTTTTCAATTCAGCTTCTCGAGTGGCTAACCAAATTGGTATAGCATATATGGCTGTTATAAGCAATGGTGTTAATAATGAAGCAATCCAAAATGATTTTTTTTGAATTCTTGTCAAATATTCTCTTGAAATAATTAATAAAATTTTGTCCATGGTTAGTTTGATTTAAGATCCTACAACTTGTATAAAAATATCGTTAAAACTTGGAATGATTTCTTTAAAAGCTAAAACATCCACTTGAGCAATCAATTCTGATAAGGCTACATTGGTCGTAATGTTATCATTTAATTTAATATTGACAACATTTTTTTCTTGTTGCAAAACTGTGAAATTATTCCATTCTTTCGGCAATTCGCCTGCGAAAACGACTTGATATTCATTCTTTTTAAACTGATTTTGAATATCATTTTTATTGCCAGTTAGTACTACTTCTGCATGATTAATCAATGCAATTCCATCACACAATTCTTCTACTGATTCCATGCGATGAGTAGAAAATAAAATACTAGTACCTTCTGCTTTTAATTGCAAGATTTCATCTTTCAACATGTTGGCATTGATTGGATCAAAACCAGAAAATGGCTCATCCAAAATCAATAATTTAGGCTTATGAACAACGGTAGAAATAAATTGAGTTTTTTGCTGCATTCCTTTAGATAGGTCTTCAACAGGTTTGTTCCACCAATCTTTGATATCTAATTTAATAAACCATTCTTTTAAACCGGCTATTGCTTCTTCTTTTGTTAAGCCCTTCAGTCTGGCCAAATAAACCAACTGTTCACCTACCTTCATTTTTTTATAAAGCCCTCTTTCTTCGGGTAAATATCCGATTTGCTCAATATGTTTTTGCGACAAAGATTCTCCATTGAAATAAACATTCCCTTCATCGGGAGCTGTAATCTGATTGATAATCCGAATCAAGGAGGTTTTACCTGCTCCATTCGGGCCTAATAAGCCAAATATTTGACCTTCAGGGATATCTAAATTAATTTGATTTAGTGCTAGGTGATTTTCGTAACGCTTGGTTACTTGTTGTATTGAGAGTATCATATTAGATGGGTTATTGAATAAGCTAAAATAATCAAAAGAAATTTACCCCAAATAAAAATTTGATGAACGGAAGAATTTTGTTTTGGGGGAAGAGAGAAGAGAGAAAAGAGAAAAGAGAAAAAAATTGTGTCCTCTGTGCTACAAAATGGAATTGAAAAATACCGTTAGCTGAGACTCTCGAAGCCACCTCTTACATCTTACATCATACATCCTACTTCAAACCTTCTTTTTTCGAAATAAAATCCCAAATGACAATTCCCATGCTTACAGATACATTCAAAGAATGCTTAGTGCCGAATTGTGGAATTTCTAGGCATAAATGAGCTTTTTGAATATATTCATCGTTTACTCCAAATACTTCATTGCCAAAAACAAAGGCATATTTTTGATTTTCTAGCGGTTTAAAATCCAATAATGAAGTAGAATTTTCAACTTGTTCGATGACAACAATTTGATAACCATGTTGGATTAAATCAGCGATACAAGATTCAGGATCAGAAAAATATTGCCATTCCACAGATTCATCAGCACCTAAAGCGGTCTTGGAAATATCTCTATGCGGAGGCTGTGCGGTAATACCACAAAGATAGATTTTTTCACAACGGAAAGAATCTCCCGTTCGAAAAGCAGACCCTACATTATTCATACTTCGAATATCATCTAATACAATAATGTAGGGAAATTTATCTGCCGATTTATATCCTTCAACATCAAGCCTATTCAGCTCGTACATGGATAACTTTTTATTCATATACTAAGCAATCCAAGTAAACGGATAAGCTAATTCAGGCACCTTAACACGATCTGCCAACTTTTCTAAACGAGCAGGAAGATTAGCAACATAATCTCTAGCCTTCTCAGCTGCGTCATTTAAACCACCCATTTTCTCAATTTCCCATTCCTTGATTAAACCTTGCATAATCGTCACATAATCCATGGTTGTATATACACCAATTCTTTGTGCAGCATCCGAAAAATGTTCAAACAAAGAACTTTTTTGACCGTTTATTTCACGCAGAAAATGAGCAGGCATAACGATTTTCTTCTTCATCATGTCGGCAAATGCTAACATCATTTCAGAAGGATCTAATTTAAATATTTCAGAAACAAATTTACGATATGCCTTTGCATGTCGAAGTTCATCTGCAGCAATTTGAGCGCACATTTTGGATAAATTTGAATTACCAAATTGCTTTGCCAATGTAGCAGTACGACGGTGAGAAACATTCGTAGCTTGTTCTTGAAAAGAAGTATAAACAAAATTTCTATAAGGATCAGCGGATGTTCCAATATCGAATCCATCAGCAATCAAATATTGTGTAGATATTGCTACTGCGCGCATATCCACCTTTCCCGATAAATACAGGTAGGTACCCAATAAATTGCCATGGCGATTTTCCTCAGCAGTCCAACTTCTGATCCATTTTGCCCAACCATTTTCTTGATCCAAATGATCAACTGTCTCCATACCTAATAACCATGATTCGTAAGTAGGTAAAGCTTCTTCTGTAATGGTATCACCCACTAAAACAGCCCAATAGTCATATGGCAACTCATTAGCCGCTTCTTGAAGTATTTTCACTTCTTGCAGAAAATTCTCTTTTGTGGAATCAGGTAGCATATCTGAAGGCTGCCAATTGCTATCAATTGGATTCAAATATTCTTTCATGTAGTCGTCCATGTTCTTACCTAGTTCATTCATTACTTCTAAACGACTTGTAGATTGTGACATAAAATAGTTTTTAGGTTAACAATTATCTATTAAAATTGAGAATTATTTTAATTCCCAAATTCGCATTTGCTTTATTTCCGTTTCACCATTGGTCGAGAAAAACTCCACATCTTCTGTTAATCCTTTAGGAAAACGCAAAGAACTAATTGAAATTGTCCCATCTTGAGCCAATACTTCAACCAATGATTTATCAACAAAAATACGGATGTTTTTTTGCAAACCACTTATTGCGGGTGCTTTATCATTTGAATTAAATCCATTTCCTAAATCCAAACCTGATTTAGTCCGGTCAATGTACCAATTCGATTCTTTTTCATCAAAACCTATAGAAGTTTTCTCCTTATTTATTTTACCTTGTGCATCAGAACTAATCAAATTAATCCCCCAGTTATCCGACTTTGCATGGGTAATAATTAAATCAATCACGTAGGTTTTCCCGTTAAGAAATTTAATCCCATTTAACTTTTTATTCTTTTTAATGACAATATCTTTTACCTGAAAATCTGGCGCCTTGCGATCCAAATCTGGCTGAAATTTTTGCTTCATTCTTAAGCCATCACTAGTAGGCTGCAAACTTACTTTTCTTACAGATGACATTTGACCTTTCCATGGAAAAGTAGGTTGCTCTTTGGCATATTGCCAACTTAATGCCCAAGCTAACCAAAGATTTTCATTTTTAGGTACATTATAAAAAGGCACAGCCGCATAGAAATCTTTTCCAAAATCAACATATAGTTTTGTATCTTTTGGATTATCATTCACAAAATTCTTACCATCAAATTCGCCAACAAAATATTGCATTCCTACAAATTTTTTCGTTGGACCTTGAGAACTAAGGCTCAAAACCCACTTCTTCTCTCCTATTCTACCTTCCACAGGCAATTCCATCAAGGAAGGGCATTCCCAAATCATATCAATATCTCCTTGTCCACCAAAATCACTTAAATGCGTCCAATTTATCAAATTTTTGGAGCCATAAAATTGAATAGTGTATTCCTTTGGCTTTGCAACAGACATAATAAATTGCTTAGTCTTTTCATGCCAAATAATGTTGGGATCTCTAAAATCTTTGTAATCAATATTTAAAATTGGATTTGCTGAATATTTAGTCCATGTTAGTCCTTCATCATTCGAATAGGCTAAATGCTGCTCTTCTTTGGTATTTGGATAATCTGCAGTGTAAATAGCTATAAACAATGGCTTAGAAGGGTCTCCAAGACCTGAAACATGATCCTTATCTACGACTACGCAGCCAGAAAAAATATACTCATTTCCATTAGGTATGGCTACAGGTAGTTCTTCCCAATGCAATAAATCTTTGGTTCGAGCATGACCCCATGACATATTCCCCCACTCATTTCCCTTGGGATTATGCTGAAAAAACAAATGATAATAACCATTGTAATAAACTAAACCATTAGGATCGTTCGTCCAATTTTTTTGAGGAGAAAAATGGACACTAGGCCGCCAAAAATCTGTTGATTTTGTTTGAGAAATTGATTCTTGTGCAAAAGAAATTTGAAAAGAGCATGTAAATGCAAGTAGAAAGAAGCTATTTAAAAGCTTGAAAAGTTGTTTCATTTTCTGAAATAGTAAGATAATAAGCATTTTTAAAATTAGGAGAAAACCAATCCCCTAAATTATAATAAGTTGAATAATCATTCAAAGAGTATTTTATAGGATGATGTCTATGTCCAAAAATATAAAAATCCACAATCAAATTATCCCTGAGATGAATTTTCAACATGTCACGAACATAGGTTAAAATAAAATCTTTCTCTGCATTAAATGGAACATCCCCTTGCATGATTGCACTCGTTTTTCGAGTATTCGACCATAAATGGGCTAGTTTTACTCCTAAATCAGGATGTAGCCATGAAAAACAGAATTGTGCCAATTGGCTAGTGAAAACTTTTTTCAAGGCCTTAAATCCATAGTCACCTGGCCCTAGGCCATCTCCATGTCCAACAAAAATTGTTTTCAGATGATCTTTAAAATGCAGATCAAATCGACATGGCTCTCTATAAATTTTAGCAGAAATTTCTTTTTCAAAATAATCCCACATCCATAAATCATGGTTCCCTACAAAAATATGAATATCAATACCTGAATCTGACAATTCAGCAAGTTTTCCAATAAATCGAACAAAACCTTTAGGTACTACTTCTTTGTATTCAAACCAAAAGTCAAACAAATCACCTACTAAAAACAATGCTTTCGCATCTGACTTCAGTGAATCCAGCCAAAGAATTAATTCTTTTTCTCTTAATAAACTTTGCCCTTCATTCGGAAATCCCAGATGAAAATCTGAAGCAAAATAAATTTTTTTACCGGATGGAATCGTAATTTGGTGAGTCATAACAAAAAAATGGGTGAGAAAACTCACCCATACAAATTTACAAATTTATGCCAAAGTATCTCCTGCTGGAGGAGCATCACTTTCAATTTCTTCAGATTTAACTTTAGGCTTTCTTTTTGGTTTGGCTTTCAATGCCTCTTCTTTTGCAGCTAAATCGCGAACATCTTTGGCATCTTTACGTTTCTTTTCTGTTTCGCCTTTGATAAACTCTTGATAAGAGGTTAGTTGTTCAAATGGCCTTGGTCCTACTAATTCTTCTAAATCACTTTGGAAAAGAACCTCCTTTTGTAACAACTGCTCAGCCAAAATCGTCAACTTATCTTTTTTATCTGTCAACAACTTTTTTGTACGTTTATAAGCCTCTGCGATGATTTTGCGAACTTCTTCGTCTATTTCTCTGGATGTTTGCTCTGAATAAGGTTTATTAAACTGATATTCAGAACCTTTTGAATCATAGTAAGAAATATTTCCTAATTTATCATTCATACCGTAAATAGTAACCATCGAATAAGCTAATTTGGTAATACGCTCAAGGTCATTTTGTGCACCTGTAGTAATTTTACCAAATACGATTTCTTCTGCTGCTCTTCCACCTAAGGTTACGCACATTTCGTCCATTAGTTGTTCCGTACGATACAAAAATTGCTCTTTAGGCAAATACTGAGCATATCCCAAAGCGGCTACCCCACGAGGTACAATCGATACTTTTACCAAAGGATTTGCATGTTCTAAAAACCAACCAGCAATGGCATGCCCCGCTTCATGAAAAGCTACAATTTTCTTTTCTTCTGGAGAAATCAACTTGTTTTTCTTTTCTAATCCACCAATAACACGATCCATCGCTTCTTGAAAGTCGGACATGTCAACAGCAGTTTTATTTCTACGAGCTGCGATTAAAGCCGCTTCATTACACACATTAGCAATCTCAGCTCCAGCAAAACCTGGAGTTTGTGCGGACAACTCTTTTGGATCCACATCATCAGCAAGTTTTAATGGCTTCAAGTGAACCTTAAAAATAGCTTCTCTTCCAATGATATCGGGTTTATCAATCGATATCTGACGATCAAAACGACCTGGTCTTAATAAAGCAGGATCTAATACATCTGACGGTTAGTTGCCGCCATGATGATAATTCCTGAATCGGTCGCAAATCCGTCCATTTCAACCAATAAAGAGTTTAATGTATTTTCACGCTCATCATTTCCACCTGGCATAGAACCTCTACCTCTTGAACGACCTACGGCATCTATTTCATCAATAAAAATGATACAAGGCGCTTTTTCTTTGGCTTGTTTAAATAAATCACGAACACGTGCAGCACCAACACCCACAAACATTTCAACAAAATCAGAACCTGATAATGAGAAAAAAGGGACACCCGCTTCACCTGCTACAGCTTTTGCCAATAAAGTTTTACCTGTACCTGGAGGACCTACCAACAAGGCTCCTTTAGGAATTTTACCCCCTAAATCGGTGAATTTTTTAGGAAACTTTAAAAATTCAACAATCTCTTGAATTTCTTCCTTTGCTTCATCTAATCCGGCAACATCATTAAAAGTAACACGTACTTTCGATTCACCTTCGATTAAGGTAGCACGACTCCTACCTATATTGAAAATTTGACCTCCAGCACCACCTCCTGCGCCTCCCATGCGGAAAAACAAGAAATAAAAACTCAAACCCATTAAGATTAAAAATCCCCAAGTTCCCAACCAATCTATTGGACTAGTTCTTGTTTCTGGATTAGCCATTATTTGTTCATTTCGAGGAAATGCTTTTTGACGATCTTCTAAGAAACGCTCAAACCCTTCCTTTGAAATTACTTGAAATTCAAAATGTGGCCCTTTATTTGATGAAGTAATTGATTGTGGAGTATTCTTAAAATATTTAGATACAAAACTTGGTTTCAAGGTTACTTCTACCTCTTTGTCATTCACAATGGTCACAGTTGAAACTTCTTTTTGAAGTAACATGGATTCAAATTGTTTTTGAGAGATCGATTGCAAGGTTGTCTGTTTTGTCAATAAAAACATACTCGCAATTGCAATTATTAAACCAACAACCATCCAACTTTGCATTCCACTCACAGGTTTTTTGGGTAAACGAGGGGGCAATGATGGACGTTTGGGTCCTTTAGAATTAGTTAATTTTGCCATTGAATATTTGATTTGGGCTTAAAACGTTTTTTACAAACATTTTAGTTTCTTCTTTATTGAAAATATTTTAAAATTATCAAATTTAATCAGGTATTACCGTAAACTTCGCATCACCCCAAAGCTCCTCTAATTTAAAAAAAGAACGTTTATCCTTCAAAAATACGTGAACGATGACATCATAATAATCCATCAAAATCCATTCTCTATTGGCTTTTCCTTCAATG
>JBJTNH010000051.1:0-19316 GCA_046073945.1 Aquirufa sp.
CATCCTGTTTTTTTAACTGCAAATCAAGCAAAAGAATATGGATATATTGGTGGTGAAATCTTACCCAATGCTGGACATTTAAGAGTTAATGTTTCTCCAAAAGGAGTAAAAGTAGATTATGTAAGAGCTTACTTACAAAAAAATGAATCATCTACGAGAAAAAATAAAGAAATTTCTGCTAGCTATTTTATCAATCCAAATGGATGTTATGATAAAAATTCAAGTAATATCGTTTTGTGGAATACAAATTATATTGAAGAAATTGTTTACCCGAATCCATTTGAACAATTTGTTACTTTTTCATTTAAGTTATCAGCAGAAGATCAGGTAAATCTGTTTATTGTCAACGAATCTGGACAAGTTATTAAACAACTTTTACGAAACGCTTCAACCAACAATGGCCAATTTCAAGCATACTGGGACGGAAAAAATGAAGCTGGATTAAAAATGCCGACAGGCACTTATTATTACCAATTAACTTCTCAAAACTCAACTACTAAATCCGGAAAATTAATTCTATCGAATCCATGAAAAAATATCCTAAACTATTTTTCATTTTATTGTTAATTAACATTTCATGTAAAAAAGATGAAGAGAATATTTTTACACCTACACTTCCGTTTGAAGCCTTTAGTACAGCCTATTTAAACAACGGTGATTTTCCTCAAAAATACACGTGTGATGGACTAAGTGTTTCTCCTCCAATCTCTTGGAAAAATGTCCCAGCAAATACAAAAGGATTTGCAATTACCATGCATCATATCCCTCCAACCGGAGAAAAACATGTTTACATGTGTGTATATAATATACCAATTTCCACCACAAATTATCCAGAAAACACTTCAAATATTGGCCTTTGGGGGATTAATACGGTAAATGGCAAAAATTCATATACTCCACCTTGTTCTCAAGGACCAGGGGCAAAAGTTTATATTATTACTGTTTATGCATTATCTGAACAGCCAACGATTACCACTGCCACCAATAAAGTCACAATGGATGTTTTATTAGACGCTATTTCTAACAAAACAATAGCAAAATCAACTATTTCAGTAACTTATTCCAGACCATAAGATGAAAAAATATTTAATGATTTTTATCCTATTCTTGCCAAGAATTCTTGCAGGACACGAGGGTGGTCATTACCATTCTGGGGATCTGTTTAAAGTTTGGAAATTAAAAAATGGAAAGACAATTGAAGGTAATTTTAATAGAGGAAACGAGAATGAATTAATTCTTGAACAAAAAGATGGGAAAGTATTTAAACTCCCTTTAAGTATTTTACAAAAAAATGATCTCAAAATAGCTAAAATAAAAATTCAAAAATACCTACAAATACATTCTAATTCTCTTGAATATACACATCCTAAAATATCACAACCAATTAGTATAGACTTGTTTATGGTTGTGGGTTGTTTATTTATCTTCATCTTAATTTTCACAAATTACAAGAAACAATATATTTCATATAATATGGTATATGGATTATTTTTAATCGTTTTAATTATTTATGCTTGTAAAACTGATCCTGGACTTTCTCAAATCAGTTCCTCTTCCTCTAGTGTGATTACTCCACCTAAAACATCCATTAGTTATTTAGATTCAGCATTTTATCCTTACAAAAAAACGGTATCCACATCAAATGACGGAACATATTATTATGTGAACTCAAATGGAATTCCTGAACATAATATGATGGTGGGAATTACCAGTTGGCAACAACAAGTTCCCATACAGCAAAATTATATAGGAAGTAATCATTGGTCGATTCCCTTAAAACCAGTCTATGAATCTAGTCCCTTGAGTACTAAATCAAATTTTATGAAAGGTGCTGTTGCCATTGCAGTTAATGGAATTCCTATTTTTAATGCGCTAAACAATAGAGGGGAAGATTCATTTGTTATTGGGGAATTAGATCAATGGGGTGGTCATTGTGGAAGGGCGGACGATTAACATTATCACGCGGCACCCATGCATTTGACAATAGTTTCTGGGCTAAATCCAATTGCTTTTGCTTTAGACGGATTTGCCGTTTTAGGCACTAAAGAACCTGATGGGACGAATATGAAAGCATTAGACGTCAATCACGGTCATGAATATGGAAATACCTACCATTATCATGGAACCAAAGAGTATCCGTATGTAATCGGATCTATGCGTGGAAAAGTAAGTACTGACCCTACTACACCAGCACCTGAAAATCAAATTTTACCTCAAGCCTTTGCAAATCCAATCAGACCTGCACTCACTGCCTTAAAAGGTGCATCCATCATAAATTTTGAATCAATCAATTCAACGACTTACCTTCTAACTTATTTGTTAAACAACAAAAAATGTACGGTGAAATATAGTTGGATTGGAAATAATTACACTTTTGTCTTTACTGATGGAAATGGAGCTGAAACTACAGAAAATTATGTTAGAAAATAATTAATGAAAAACATAATTTAATTGGCAAACAAAAAAGCCACTCTTTCGAGTGGCTTTTGTAGTCCGTACGGGAATCGAACCCGTGTTTCATCCGTGAAAGGGACGTGTCCTAACCCCTAGACGAACGGACCATTGTGGGTTATTGTGGTGCAAAGGTAGAAGTTTTCATTAATAATTCAAACAGATGGACAAAAAAAGTTATATTTTTTTTAAGAAATTATTTAGTATTTTAGCCTAATCAAAAATCTCAAATATATGTCACAAGTTAAGCCCTATTCTCTCTTAAGTGATTTCGACGTCGCTCTTTTCCTAAATGGTAGACACACAAGACTTTACGAAAAACTAGGAGCATTTGAACTTACTTTTGAAAATGAAATTGGTACATTTTTTGCCGTTTGGGCTCCCAATGCAGAATCTGTTCAAGTCATTGGCAATTTTAATTTTTGGGATAAATTTTCTCATCCGCTTTATAGAAGATGGGATGATTCAGGGATTTGGGAAGGTTTTATTCCGGGAATTAAAAACGGAGAAACCTATAAATATGGTATCCAAACCAAGTCAGGAGAATACCTAGAAAAATTGGATCCCATGGGTCTGTACTGTGAAACCCCTCCAAAAACAGCAAGTATCATTTGGACCACTTTCAAAGAATGGAATGATCAATCTTGGATGCAAGAGAGACATTTGAAAAATGCAATGAATGCCCCTATGTCCATTTATGAAGTTCATTTGGGGTCTTGGCAAAAAACCTTAGAGAATGATTATTTGAGTTATGATGACTTAGCTGTCAAATTGGTGGAGTACGTGAAAGAAATGGGCTATACCCATGTGGAATTCATGCCCATCATGGAACACCCCTATTCTCCTTCATGGGGATATCAAATAACTGGATATTTTGCCCCTTCTTCCAGATTTGGAGACCCACAAGGCTTTATGCGATTGATTGAAAAACTTCATCAAGCCAATATTGGAGTCATTTTAGATTGGGTCCCTTCACATTTTCCAGGTGATGACCATGGCCTTAGAAATTTCGATGGCGCCTGTTTATACGAACACTATGACCCTAAAAAAGGATATCATCCTGACTGGAAATCATACATTTTTGACTACGGGAAGAACGAAGTAAGAAGCTTTTTACTTTCTAATGCGGCCTTCTGGTGCGATAGATACCATGTAGATGGCCTAAGAGTTGACGCAGTTGCTTCCATGCTTTATTTGGATTATTCTAGAAATGATGGAGAATGGGAACCAAATCAATACGGCGGAAATCACTATTTAGAAGCAGTTTCATTCCTTCAAGATCTTAATGTTCATATTTATGGAGAATTCCCTGATATACAAGTCATTGCTGAGGAATCAACGAGCTTCCCAGGTGTTACCAAACCGGTTTTTCAAGGTGGCTTAGGATTTGGTCAAAAATGGATGATGGGCTGGATGAATGATACCTTAAGATTCATGCAAAAAGACCCGATTCATCGTAAATATCACTTAAATGAATTGACCTTCTCTTTGGTTTACGCATTCTCAGAAAACTTTTGCCTACCTCTTTCTCATGATGAAGTTGTTTATGGTAAAAATTCTCTGCTAAGCAAAATGCCAGGTGATGATTGGCAAAAATTCGCCAATTTGAGATTACTTTTCAGTCATCAATTTTGCCATCCTGGAACTAAACTTATGTTTATGGGGGGAGAATTTGGACAAAGAGAAGAATGGAATCATAATCAAAGTCTAGATTGGCATTTAACAGAACAGCATCCCCATAAAGGAATCCAAAACATGGTTAAGGCTCTCAACAAAATCTATACTGAAGAACCAGCTTTCTTTTTGAAACAATTTTCTCATGAGGGTTTTGAATGGATTGAATCCAATGACCATGGCAATTCAGTTATTTCTTACATCAGAAAAGGAGATAATAATAAACAACAAGCCATTGTTATTTTAAATTTAACCCCCGCACCTAGAGAAGATTATCGCATTGGTGTGCCTTTGCCTGGCATTTGGAAAGTTTTATTGAATTCAGATAAAAGCGAATTTGGAGGAAGTGATTACCCTGTCCCAGGTGCTATCATGACTGAGGAAATCAATTGGCATGGAAAAGCGTTTTCTATTTCAGTCAATTTACCACCGCTTTCTGCTTTAATCCTGAAATCCTAATTTCTAGCATTAAAAACCTTTCTATCTATTATCGTGAAACCTGTTTGATTACACCAAACAGGTTTTCTTTTTGAAAAAAATTAAATAATAAATGCTATTTTTTATTAAAATAATAAAAAATATCCCCTATTTGATTTTTGATTTTGAATTATATTACTATTTTTGTGTACAATTTTACGAAAATACAACTTGATGTAATTCAAGAAAAAATACTACTTAGGCGGATTGAATAAAGGCTCGGGATATTTCTGAGTCTTTATTGTTTTATAGAAAATAGAAGAGAGAAGAGAGAAGAGAGAAGAGAGAAAATAGAAAAGAGAAGAGAGAAAATAGAAAAGAGAAAAAAAACAATTCGGAGGCTGAGGTTCTCGAAGCCACCTCTTACATCATACATTTTACATCTTACATCTTACATCATTTGTTTTTCCTCTCAATAATCTCCTGCATATCAGATAATTCCACTTCTAAAGCATTGGTAGAAATCGTGATTTCCCAGGCACTCATGATTAACGCGATACTCATTCCAACTAAACCTAGACCAAATAACCAACTTGCTATCACTTGGTATTCAAGAAATAAGAAAAACATACAAAATACACTAAATAGCAAACTAACAATGGCGACAATTTGCATATTTCGAATCAATGACATTCGTTTACGAAGATTCATGATTTGTAACAAAATAGAATTATCTGGATTCTTCTGGAATTTTTCATGTAAATCCCTAATTAAAGAAGCCATGGACATGAATCTATTTGTAAAGGCGATCATCAATAATGAGACCGTTGAGAACAATAATGCAGGTGTACTGATGCTTAATTCCATGGTTTTCTATTTTATTATTTAACCCAATATTGATCTAAATAGCGACTCATCTCTTCCTGAATTTTCTTGGCCTCGCGTTTGGCAGATTGCTCGGTATCATCTCCTGCGTAAATAATTCCCCTTGAAGAATTAACCAATAAACCCACTTTGGAATTCATACCAAACTTAGAAACTTCCTCTAAACTCCCCCCTTGCGCACCTACACCTGGAACAAGAAAGAAACTATCTGGCGCGATTTCTCGAATATATTTTAAATGGTCTGTTCTTGTTGCCCCTACCACAAACATCAATTGGTCAGGACTCCCCCATTCTAAGGCTTTACGCATGACATTTTCAAATAGTGCTTTACCATTCTCTTGTTTCAAAACTTGAAAATCTAAACTACCAGGATTGGACGTTAAAGCCAACAATATCACCCATTTATCTTCAAATTTTAAAAAGGGTTGCACAGAATCATGCCCCATATATGGAGCTACGGTAATAGAATCAAAATTAAATCCACTTGAACTTGGCTCAAAAAAAGTTTGTGCATATTTAAAGGCGGTATTTCCAATGTCTCCTCGTTTGGCATCCGCAATGGTAAAAACCTCTTTAGGCATATAATCCATTGTTTTTTGCAAGCTTTCCCAACCGCGAGGCCCCATTGCTTCATAAAAGGCAATATTTGGCTTATAGGATACACAATATGGCAAAGTAGCATCAATGACCGCTTTATTAAATGCAAAAACAGGATCCGATTCTCGCTTAAATCTACTTGGAATTAAGGCAAGATCAGTATCTAGACCTACACATAAATATGACTTTTTCGATTCTATTTGTTTTACTAATTCAGATGAATTCATTCGGAAGAAAAATCAAAGGCTTTTGTATT
Source organism: Aquirufa sp. (assembly GCA_046073945.1). Taxonomy (GTDB): domain Bacteria; phylum Bacteroidota; class Bacteroidia; order Cytophagales; family Spirosomataceae; genus Aquirufa. Next base: position 6,281 of record JBJTNH010000051.1, read on the forward strand.
AATGCCTAATTATGAATAATTTTGGCGCAAATTAAGGTCTTTATTATCAATATCAAAAAAACGACCCTATTAAGAATCAACTCTATGCAATTTATACAACACAAATTCCCAGGTGTCATTGAATTTATACCTACAAAATATCACGATGACCGAGGGCATTTTTATGAATCTTACAATCAAAAATTGTTTTCAGCTAACGGAATAGGTGAAAATTTTGTTCAAGATAATTATTCATTTTCAACCAAAGGTGTCGTTCGAGGTTTGCACTTCCAAAAAAATCCTCATGCACAAGGCAAATTAGTTCGCTGTATGACAGGTAAAGTAAATGATGTAATTGTTGATTTACGTAAAGATTCGCCTACTTTTGGACAATATGAAACTTTCTTGCTAGATGCAGATAAAGGAAATATGCTTTATGTTCCTGTTGGTTTTGCACATGGATTTGTCGCATTAGAAGAAACTATTTTTGTCTATAAATGTACTGATTTTTGGAACAAAGAAGCTGAATCTGGAATTCGCTGGAATGACCCAACTTTAAACATTGATTGGGGGGTAGAAAACCCGATTGTTTCTGAAAAAGATCAGATATTACCTTTATTTAATCGTGAAGAGCGTATATTTTAGATAAAAATATTAATACCTTTGTAGGAATGAATCGTAAACTGATTTTATCAAGTCCATTACTCGAAATAACCATCTCAAGGTTATGCCAAGAACTGATTGAAAATCAAATCAGTGAAACAGAAACTGTTATTTTAGGACTACAACCTAGAGGTATCTTTTTTGCAGAAAGAATCGCCAATGAATTAAGTGAACTTTTAGGCTATACCATTCAGACAGGTAAATTGGATGCAACTTTTTATCGAGATGATTTTAGAAGAAGAGACCCCGTTTCTCCTAACAGTACCGATATTCCATTCTTGATTGAAGATAAACGAGTGATTTTGGTAGATGATGTTTTGGCTACCGGACGCATGGTGAGAGCTGCATTGGATGCACTCAATTCATTTGGACGACCCGCTAAAGTCGAATTATGTGTCTTAATAGACCGTATTTACAACAGAGATTTGCCCATTCATGCAGATTATGTCGGTAAAAATGTCAACACATTACCTACAGAAAAAGTATTAGTGGAATGGAAAGAACAAGGCCACGAAGCTGATAAAATTTGGTTAATAACTCATCAATAATCCTTTAAATATGTTGAAATCGCCACATTTACTGGGAATAAAAGATTTGGACGAAGAATCCATTCAATTAATAGTCAAAACTGCCAAAGAATTTAAAGAAGTTCTTAACAGACCTATTAAAAAAGTTCCCTCTTTAAGAGATGTTACGATTGCCAATGTTTTTTTTGAAAATTCTACTAGAACTCGATTATCCTTTGAATTAGCTGAAAAAAGACTATCTGCAGATACGATCAATTTTTCAGCCTCAGGAAGCTCCGTTAAAAAAGGAGAAACACTTTTAGATACGGTTAATAATATTTTAGCCATGAAAGTGGACATGATTGTAATGCGTCATGCGAGTCCAGGAGCACCTCACTACCTTTCAAAACACATCAAAGCCAATATCATTAACGCCGGAGACGGGACGCATGAGCATCCTACTCAAGCTTTACTTGACACCTTTTCTCTGCAAGAAAAGTTGGGAGATTTGGCAGGAAAAAAAATAGCCATTATCGGTGATATATTACATTCGAGAGTTGCTCTTTCAAATATTTATGCTCTCAAAAAACAAGGAGCAGAAGTTCGTTTATGTGGCCCCAGCACTTTAATTCCGAAACATATACAATCATTAGGAGTTGAAGTATCACATGATGTAAAATCTACTTTAGCGTGGTGTGATGCTGCCAATGTATTAAGAATTCAATTGGAAAGGCAACAAATTAAATACTTTCCAAGCCTAAGAGAATACGCTCAATTTTTCGGAATTAACCGACAAATGCTGGAAGAGTTACCCAAAGAAATTGTTTTAATGCACCCTGGACCTATCAACAGAGGTGTCGAATTAAGTTCCGATGCAGCTGATTCTCCGCATTCCATCATCTTAGACCAAGTGGAAAATGGTGTAGCAGTCAGAATGGCCGTGTTGTATTTGTTGGCAGCGCAGAGGTAAAAGGTAATAGGTAAGAGGTATTTCTCTTTTCTCTTTTCTCTTTTCTCTTTTCTCTTTTCTATCTTAACTTAAGACCATTTCTTTCACATCTATCTCATTCCCACATCTAAAATGACCTAAAGGGCAATTCTGTTTCCCATGGTCTCCGCAAGGGCGACAAGATAAAACCCCTTGAAACTCAATGATCTTACTTTGAACAGCTAGTGGACCAAATCCGAATGCAGGTATCGTTGAACAAAAAATAGCTGTTGTAGGTACATTGACTGCCGAACATATATGCATCGGTCCGGAATCATTTACATAACTTTTACTACTTTGCTGAAAAATATAGCTAGAAACCAATAATGGATGCTTGCCTGTTTCATTATATATTGGCCTATTAGACCCTTGAAATGCTTGTTCGATTTGATTAGACAAATCTTTTTCATTGGGTGCCCCCATTAAAACAATCGATTGATTTTCGGGTAGTAAATGAATAAATTCAATCCATTTATGAATTGGTAATCGTTTTGTTTCCCAAACACTACCAGGTGAAATACAAATGTAATTTTTAGGACTTAATCCATTAGGCAAATCGACTGCAGGCGGATTTAAATAGGGCTTAAACACCTTATCTCCCAGCCAATCTTTTAATAAATTCGAATTTCTTTTGATTTCATGATCCCCATTGCCAAAGTTATGTTTCACTTTTTTCGAGAATAAGAAAGACAAAGGATTTTTATCAAAGCCAATTACCTTTTTAGCCCCAATGCAAAGGCTAAGTAATCCCATTCCAAAAAATCGCTGAATTAAAATGACTTGATCAAACTTTTCTAAGGACAAATTATTTCTTAATTGCCTCCAAGATTTCCATTTTTCTTGTTTATTATAAACCCAAACTTTTTTCAAAATGGGATAATCATAGGCCTGTAAAATACTTTCATTCCCTTTTCTAACCAATATGTGCACCTCTGTTTGTGGAGATTCATTCCGAATTTTTTCTAAAAGAGATGTGGATAAAATCACATCGCCTAAAAATGCAGTTTGAATAATTAATACTTTCGATGAGTCGCTCATTTGAAAAAAAAGAATGAATTGGACATAAATTTAGTTAAATTTGAGACATTTTTAGTTAAAACCCCTTTCATGAATTCAATTCAAAGCAGAACTCTTTCTAATGGAATCACTATTGTTCACAGACAAGTGGTTCATACCGAAATTTCCCATATGGGAATTATGTTGGATATTGGAAGTAGAGATGAAACGATTGAAAATCAAGGAATTGCTCATTTCTGGGAACATTTGGCATTCAAAGGGACCAAAAAAAAGAATAATATTGACATAATTAATCGTCTGGAAGTAATTGGTGGCGAATTAAATGCCTACACCACCAAAGAAAAAATTTGTTTTCATGCCTCTGTTTTGTCGCCATATTACGAAAGAGCACTGGAATTATTGACAGACATTACATTTCATTCAACTTTCCCAAACAAAGAGCTTGAAAAGGAAAGAAGCGTCATTTTAGAGGAAATGTCTATGTATTATGATGCTCCTGAGGAGGCCATTCAAGATGATTTTGATGAATTATTATTTCCCAATCATCCTTTGGGATTAAACATTTTGGGCACGAACAAAACAGTCAATGAGTTCCAATCCAAGGATTTAAATCATTTTATTGAGAACCATTTAGACACCCATCGGATTGTTTTTTCTTCCATTGGAAAAATTCCACATGAGAAAATATTCAAATGGGCAGAAAAACATTTAGGTAGTATTCCAGCTAAAAAGCAAATACAAAAAAGAATAGTGCCTGCAGCAATGATTCCGAATGAAAAAATTGTCAAAAGAGGCATTACTCAATCACATGTCGCCATTGGGCGACAATCCTTTGCCATTGAGCACCCCGATCGTTTGGCCTTTTTTATGCTAATTAATCTATTAGGAGGCCCGAGTATGAATTCATTATTGAACGTTTCTGTGCGTGAAAAGCACGGATTGGTTTATTCCATTGAAGCAAGTTTTACCTCATACATGGACTCAGGATTTTGGGCCATTTACTTTGGAACGGAGCCCAATCAAGTTAAAAAATCGATTAAATTAATCCACCGAGAATTCGAAAAACTTCAAAATAAAATTCTAAGTCCTAACCAATTACTAAAAATCAAATCCCAACTGAAAGGTCAATTAGCCATGGCCGAGGAAGGCAACTTGAATTTTATGTTAATGATGGCCAAAAGTTTATTGGATCGTGAAAAAATTGAGACCTTGGATGAAATATTTGAACAAATAGATATCATTGACGCTCAAAAAATACAAGATTTAGCCATTAATATGTTAGATCCCAAGCAATTAAGTTGTTTAATTTTTGAACCCTAAACAAACATACATTGCACCTTTATTTACATATTCCATTTTGCAAGCAAGCTTGTCATTATTGTGATTTCCACTTTTCAACGCAATTGAATGGGAAAGAAAAATTAATAAAGGCTCTATTAAATGAAATTGATTTACAAGCGAATTATCTTCAAAATAAAGAATTATCCACCATATATTTTGGAGGAGGAACTCCTTCCCTTCTCAATGCTCAAGAACTTGATTCAATTTTCAATCAAATTTCGAAATACTTTAATATTGCCCCAAATGCGGAAATAAGTTTGGAAGCTAACCCAGAAGATTTAAGTATTTCTTACCTAACAACTTTAAAAAATCAAGGAATTAATCGTTTAAGTATTGGAATTCAAAGTTTTAACGATAAAAACTTAACTTTTTTACATCGAAATCATTCAGGCAATCAAGCTTTAGAAGCAATCAAAAATGCACAAGATTTAGGTTTGAGCAATATTAGTATTGATTTGATTTTTGGTATTCCATCAAGCAATTTGGATGAATTAAAGCATGATATTCAATTAGCTACAAATTCTGGTGTACAACATATTTCAGCCTACAGTTTAACCATTGAACCTAAAACAGTTTTCGGAGTCCAAAAACAGAAAAAAATATTTCAAGAAATCACTGACTCTGAAATGGCCAAGCATTTTGAATTGACACATTCCATGTTAACTGATCAGGGTTTTGAAGCTTATGAAATATCTAACTTTGCCAAAAATGGAGCCTATTCGAAACACAATACCAGTTATTGGATGCAGGAAGAATATTTAGGAATCGGACCTTCTGCACACAGTTTTAATGGAGGAAGTCGGCAGTGGAATGTATCCAACAACATTAAATATATACAGGCTGTTGAGAACAATGAATTAAATGCTGAAATCGAAAAATTAAGTGAAGCAGACCGATTTAATGAGTACATCATGACTCGATTAAGAACAAAATGGGGAATTGATTTAGCCATTTTGGAGCAAAAAGGATTAACAGAACAATTGGATTTAATTCAAAATTGGCAACAAATGGAATTCGGCGAGATTAAGGATGGAAATTTCATTTTGAAGATGAAAGGTAAATTATTTGCAGATCGATTAAGTAGTGATATTTTCCTTGTTTAGTTTATGAATTAAAAAGAGAATTGTATTTTTGCATTCTAAATAATAACCTCAATCAAAAAATGGCTCAAAGAATTGATTTAACGAACACCAAACGCATCAAAAAAACAGCGTCTAAATTCGAGAAAGTCATTTCTAATGAGTTAGATCCGCAACCAAAGCATACGCTAAAATATTACTTCAAAAAATTCTTAAAAATTGTATTTTACCTATGGATTGCATCTGTGGTAGCTATTTTACTTTTGAAGTTTATACCGGTCTATTTTACTCCTACCATGATTGTTCGAAAAATAGATGCGTTGAAAAATGGTGAAAATAGCAAAATTTACAGTGAATGGACGCCATACCATGAAATAGACAAAAATTGCGCATTAGCTGTTATTGCCTCGGAAGATCAACGATTTCCTACACATAATGGATTTGATTTTGAAGCTTTGCAAGGTGCATTAAAGAACAATTTAAGAGGAAAGAAAATTAAAGGTGCCAGTACCATTTCACAACAAGTAGCTAAAAACGTGTTTTTATGGCAAGATAGAAGCTATATTAGAAAAGGCTTGGAAGTATATTTTACCTTTATGATTGAATTAATTTGGGGTAAAGAACGAATTCTCGAAGTTTATTTAAACGTGGCAGAAACAGGTAAAATGACCTTTGGCGTTGAGGCGGCTTGCAGAAGATATTATAATCATTCCTCTTTGGAAGTTAGTAAATCAGAGGCTGCTCGTATAGCAGCAGTATTACCTAATCCGATTCGATTTTCAATAGAAAATCCTTCCAATTATGTGTTGAGAAGAACAAGTAATATACAAAGACAAATGCGAATGCTAGGAGGTAAATCCTACTTAGATCAGCTTAAATAAGCTCCACACAAGGATCCCAAAAAACTGAACTAAAATGTTGAATTTGGTCGTTTTCTACAACGATACCCTCTTTTTCTAACAATTCCTTCATTCGATCTCCACCGAAAAAGTTCTTACCCGTCAATAACCCATTTCGATTGACAACTCGATGAGCGGGTACATCATGCAAAGTATGACTCGCATTCATTGCCCAGCCCACCATTCTAGCGCCACCTTTCATGCCTAAATAAGCAGCGATAGCACCATAGGAACTAACTCTTCCAAATGGAATTAGTTTCACTACCTCATAGATGGGCTCAAATGAATTCAAATAATTAGGAATTAAATTTCTTCTTTTCTCTCTTCGATTTCCTTTTCTAATTCAGCATACCATTTAGTACCAAACTTACGAATCAAAGGATCTTTTAAAAATTTGTACACGGGAACCCCTAATTCTTTACCATGGGAACAAGCATCCGAACAAATGGTCCATCGCTCATAATTAATGGCTTGATATTCTGCTAATTTGGCAATTCTGATAGGATACAAATGACAAGAAATTGGCTTTCTAAATTGAGTTTTTCCAGCGAAATACGCTTGTTCAATTCCACATTTCAAATAGCCCTTGTCATCATAAATGGCATAAGCACATTCACGCCCTTTAATGATAGGTGTTGAAAAATCACCGTCTTCATCTTTAACCCAAGTACCTGATTTTTCAATTTCTTGAAGACCAATTTCAGACAAAAAAGGCTTGATTTCCTCTTGAATGTTTTCCATTATCGATAATTCCTCCTCCTCAAGAGGTGCACCTAAATCACCTTCCACACAACATGCACCTTTGCATTTTGCCAAATCACAAACAAAAAACTCATCTGCTACATCCTCACTAATTACCGTATCGTCTATTAAAATCATGTATTTAAAATTTGAAAGACAAAGGTAAAAATAAGTTCTATCTTCGAAACAAAAGATTTAAACAATTTAACAGGATTAAAAACGTTGTTTTAAATAAATTTGGTATTTTTGTAATTGGAGTTTAAAATTCCAACCATTCATCACATTTCATATTTTATGATAAAAAAGAACTTGTTTCTTTTACTGTTACTTTCTCTAAATCTTTCAGCTTTAGCCTATCAGATAATACCTGACAGCATTGCCGTGGGTAATGTAAAGGTATTCATTCACCCATCTGCAAAGCCTATTTTAGAGAAAGAATTGAATATGATCAGTGGTAATCGCAAATATGTTGCGGGATTGATCGCTAAAATGCGCTTATATTTCCCTGTTATAGAGCCAATATTGAAACAAGGAAATATTCCCGATGATTTCAAGTATTTATGTGTTCAAGAAAGTAGTTTAAATCCAAATGCAATTTCGAGCTCGCAAGCAGTAGGTTATTGGCAATTTAAATATGCTACAGCTATTGATGTGGGATTAAAAGTCAATCAAGAAATAGATGAAAGAAGGCATATTTTAGAGGCTACTAAAGGCGCAGTGAATTACTTTTCTAGAAACAATGGTGTTTTAAACAATTGGATGAGCACACTTCTTTCCTACCGTGTGGGATTAGGAACACTGAAGAAATCCCCTTATTTCAATAATTGGAGTGGTAAAACTGAAATCGAAGTAGATTCGACAACGGATTGGTATATTTTACGCTTTTTGGCTTACAAAAACTTTTGGGAAGACCAAGTTGGTTGTTTTAGCGACAGCACTTTTGAAAAAAACGATGTTAACTTAGTTTGCTACAATAATACTCAAGGAAAAAATCTTTATGAATTGTCTGATGAATTAAAAATCAGTTACGATGATTTAAAAAAGCATAATCCCTGGATCTTAAAAGATTATTTACCGAATGATAAATCCTATACTATTTATCATCCTTCCAATGTCACAGAATTCATTTCAACTTCTGTAAAGAAGCCTGATTTCGATATAAAAGAGGAAAAAACAGAAGAGTTGATACTGACAGCTTCGGTAGATACAACAAAATTGTATGTGCCTTCTCAAAAATCAAAAGGCCTATATCCCAAGAAAAAATACAAAGAAATTTTAAGCGATCAAGTAGAAATCAAAATCCATAAAATCAAAGAAGGTGATAATCTAACAGAATTAGCTTACAAATATGGGATGACATTAGAATCCATGCTAAAATTGAACAATTTAGACATGAATTCATTATTGAGTATTGGTCAACCAATTAAATATTTCAGAAAAATTCCCATGTTGGAATTAATTTCTCAAAAATTAGATGAAAAAGCCCAAAAAATGGCTGAAAAATTACCAAAAAAGGAAGAAATAGAAGTAGTTGAGAAAGAGCTTACACCTGAAATCAAAGAAGATTATTCCGTGAGAAAGGTTTCAACGAAGATTGAAAAAGAACCTCTTTTAATTGAACCAGCTATCAGCAGAGAGATTAATATTAAATCTGACAAGGATCAAAATAAAATTTGGGTTGATTCACAATTACCTATTAAGAAAGTAGATTCTAGTATTAACAAAGAATTACCTAAAGAAAAGCCAGTTGAAATACCTGAAGTAAAAACTCAATCAACAACTAAAAAGAAGGTTTCACCTCAATACCACGTAGTTAAACCTGGTGAAAATCTTTTTAGAATCGCAAAATCATATCAAATTGATTTGAATGACTTGAGAAAATGGAATTCATTAGGTGCGAATCAAGCCATTACAGTAGGTCAAAAATTATCTTTAGTTCCTGCTAAATAACTCGAAGCATTAACAATCCATCTCTTAGTGGAAGGAGTACTTTTTCTACTCTTGTGTCGTCAAGACACTTTTGATTAAATGCTCGCAATGCCATCGTGGATTTATCATTGGCATTTTCTTGAACTACTTTACCGCTCCACAATACGTTATCCACCAAAATCAATCCCCCTTTACGCATTTTAGGAATCACTAAATCGAAATACAAAGCATAATTACGCTTATCAGCATCAATAAAAACTAGGTCAATAGGCCCATTTATTTGCTTTATTTCGTCTTTGGCATCAGAAATACGATAATCTATTTGATGATTAAAAGGTGATTCATTGAAAAACGAACGAGTAAAGCTTTCCAATTCTTCATTGATATCAATGGTAATTATTTTTCCATTTTTGGATAAGCCTTCCGCCAAACAAAGTGCTGAATAACCCGTATAAGTACCTATTTCAAGAATGAGTTCGGGTTGCATTAATTTAGAAATCATTGCCAAAAATCGACCTTGTAAATGCCCTGAAAGCATTCGAGGTTGTAAAACCATCGCATGAGTTTCACGATTCAACTTTTTCAACAAATCACTTTCTGGATCAGAAAACAAGCAAGAATAAGCTTCTATTTCATCATTAATAAAATCCATTTTTCTTATTTAATTCCGGTATAAAAAAAATCGAAAGAAGCATCTGGTTGATCATTTAAAAAATAATCATCCACTTGAATGGAATTAACCAATTGGTTGTTGGATTTGGAAGCAATTACTCTTGACATTCGATTAGCTATATCATAGGGAACTTGCAACCAAGTACGAGGTAATAAATATTGTAAATTAAAAAGATCGAAACGGGTGATTTTTTGAACCGATTTTTTATTCTCCTCGTAATAAGCCATCACTTTTTCATTTCCATGAATTCCTTGGGTTATTACAGATGAAAAATGTTTTTTCATTAAATTCTCCAACGATTTAGCATCATATTCACGTACATGCCAGGGATTACGAGTTAAAGAAAATTTCTTATTGACAGTCGTTAAATACAATTTACCTCCAGGCTTCAAAACTCGAGCCGCTTCTTGAAGAAAAAAATCGTCATTTTCGATATGTTCAATTACTTGAAAAGTTATGACAAAATCATAGGTATCGGAAGGAATATCTTTCAAGGGGGGCAAAAACATATCAATGAATTTGAATGCAGGATATTCACCACTCAACTTTTCCAACAGTTCTGTATTTTTATCTACACCTGTATAATTATTGATCTTGTCTGAAAGCACTGCCACTCCTCGACCAGTCCCACATCCAATTTCCAATAAATCACCATTAACCAATGTACTCACATGGTTGTAGGGGAACAATAAACGCTGATGAACAGGATTATCAGAAGCGATTTCAGAGGAAGCAATTTCAGTAGTTTTGTACATATTTTTCAATTTGAATACAAAGGTAATCAATATTCTAAAAAATGAGGATAGAATGTGACATCATTCCGTTGATTAAAGGCTTCCGAGAAAGAATAAAAAAAATACCAAAAAAAATACCGAACTTTGCATTCCATTAACAAGATAGAAAGACGTGTCAATAGATAAAGATCAAAACTCATACAAAAAGCCATTCAGACATTTTACAACTCCCAAAACAGATAATAAAGAATTTGTTTTTGGTATTCAATCTGTCCTAGAAACCCTAAGGTCTGGTAAAGAAATTGATCGATTATTGGTACAACGTGAATTAGGAAATGTTGAAATTCTCGATTTAGCGAAGGAAAAAGGGGTTCAAGTACAAAAAGTCCCTTTAGAAAAATTAAATCGAATTACTAGAAAAAACCACCAAGGAGCCATCGCTTTCGTTTCAGCGATACACTATGCAAAATTGGATAATGTCATTGCAGATACATTTGAAAAAGGACAAATTCCTTTAATTTTAGTCTTGGATCGCATCACAGATGTAAGAAATTTTGGCGCAATTGCTAGAACAGCAGAATGTGCTGGGGCTCATGCGATTGTAATTCCATCTAGAGGAGCAGCCCAAATCAATGCTGATGCAATGAAAACATCTTCAGGAGCATTGAATTTCCTACCTGTATGTAAAGAGGACAATTTAATTAGCTCGGTTGAATTTTTACAGAATTCTGGTCTGAAGGTCTTAGCTTGTACAGAAAAGACTAAAAATTCCATTTATCAAATGGACTTAAAAGAGCCTTTAGCTATCATTATGGGATCTGAAGAGGATGGCATTTCGGATGAATTACTTCGAAAAGTAGATGAATTGGCATCGATCCCTCAAAATGGTCAGGTTGGATCACTAAATGTTTCGGTTGCTGCTGGTGTAATTATTTATGAAGCAGTTCGTCAAAGAATTGTGTAATTATTGGCGATTTATTTGAGTAGCCGAAGCTTGAGCTGTGGGTAAAATCGTCACATCTGCAATATTTACATGTGCAGGAGCCATCACTACATAACGAATCAAATCAGCAATATCCTCTGCATATAAAGGGGTAAATCCCTGATAAACTGCATCTGCTTTTTCTTGATTACCTTTAAATCGAACATTCGAGAAACCAGTATTTACAGCACCTGGAGCTACATTAGACACTTTGATACCAAAGGGATTTAGATCTTGTCGCATACCTTGCGACAATGCCTCTACAGCAGCTTTCGATGCACAATAAACATTGCCATTGGGATACACTTGCTTTCCTGCTATGGAGGAAATATTAATGATATGTCCTGATTTATTTTGAATCATCACAGGCATAACAGCTTTTGATACATATAATAATCCATTGACATTCCCATCCATCATAGCTTCCCAATCAGCAATATCACCGTCTTGAATGGCACCTAAACCATGCGCATTTCCTGCATTATTTACGAGTACATCAATGTTTTTCCAATTTTCAGGTAAACGATTAATCGAATCAAAAACATCGGATTTAGACCGAACATCAAAAGTTAAAATATAACTTTCGGTTGGGAGTTCTTTTTGTAATTGCTCCAAAGCCTCTTTCCTTCTTCCACACAGAATGATCCCAAAACCTTCTTTAGATAATGCTTTGGCAGTTGCCTCCCCTATTCCTGAACTTGCACCCGTAATTAAAGCGATCTTTTTCATGTACATAAAATTTTGACGAAGTTAAGGCCAAAGAACTGTCCTAAAAAATTTGGATGTACTTTTGTAAAAAAAACATTGAAATGAACTATTTAATTGTCGGCTTAGGAAACATTGGTCCTGAGTATTTATTTACAAGACACAATATTGGATTTATGGCTTTGGATTATTTATCCAAGCAAAAAGACCTAACATTTAGCAGTGAGAGATATGGATCCATGGCTCAATTTCGACTAAAAGGAAATCAAATTCATTTATTAAAACCGAATACATTTATGAATTTGAGTGGAAAGGCCGTTAATTATTGGTGTCAACAATTAAAAATAGAAAAAGAAAATTTATTAATACTAAGCGATGACATCGCTTTACCATTTGAAACCTTGCGATTAAAACCCAAAGGATCTGCAGGTGGACATAATGGATTAAAAAGTATTGAGGCTTCGTTAAATACGCAAGACTATGCCAGATTACGTATCGGAGTTGGTAGTGAATTTTCCAAAGGCAGACAAGTAGATTATGTACTTGGCAACTTTTCAGAGAAAGAATTTGAAGTGATTCCTAGCATTTTGGATAGAACTAATTCAATAATCGAAAATTTTTGCCTAGAAGGCCTTCAAAAAACAATGAACAAATACAACCAATAATTGTATTTTTTAAAGAACTTTTGAATTTTTCCGGAATTTTGAAATTAGAATTATTCAAACGTATTTAATTTTTAAGCCAAATAATATTTGGTATAAAAATGAATAATAGTTAATATATTCTGTTTTTGTATTTAA
>JBJTNH010000052.1:0-13785 GCA_046073945.1 Aquirufa sp.
ATAACAAGAAATAGGTCTAAAGTAGAATTATGTGAAAATTCTATTCGGATTACCATTGGATTGCCTAATGAAAATCAAGTTTTAGTGGATAGAATTATTGAATTTTACACGTAATGTTATGAATAAAAGGTTTTTATATACGCTGATATTTATATTTTTTAGCATAAGTTCTTTTGCTCAATTAAAAGATTGGGGTTCAGGATTTCGTATTGGTGAGCCTGGTGGTTTCATGGTAAGGAAGTATTTATCCAATGGAATCAATGCAATTGAAGTTAATATTGGTACTTATGGAGGTATTTGGGGAACGGACCGTGTGTATAAAGATGGTAGTTTTCAAAATATTGGTTATTCTATCAATGCGCTTTATTTATGGCATCATCCAACCATTATTAATCCCAATATTCAAACTTATTATGGATTTGGACCACAATACACTTCACGAGATTTTTATCCAAAAAACAGTAAAATAGCGGAATCAAATCAAAAAGCCTTCGGTGGTGCTGCTATTGGAGGAATTGAATTTTTTCCAATTGATGCCCCGAATCTTTCATTTTTTGGTGAAATTGGATTTTATGAAGAAATAGCCCCTAATCCATTCTTTTTTCATTTACAAGGAGGAATTGGTGTAAGGGTAAATTTTTAAAAAACGGGGATGTAGCTCAGTTGGCTAGAGCGCTTGCATGGCATGCAAGAGGTCGTGGGTTCGAGACCCATCTTCTCCACAAAAAAAGCACCTTAGTGGTGCTTTTTTCATTATAATCGGTCTTTGAATGACTCGTATCCAAATCGTTTAAATAGATGGAAATTGTTTTGTAAATCTATTTTCCCAATGGATGGTAAATTAACTCCATTAAAAGTTGTCGTTTTAACCATCGTATAATGAATCATATCTTCGAAGATAATTTCATCACCGATTTGTAAGGGTTCATCGAATGAATAATCACCGTAATAATCACCTGCTAAGCAAGTCATTCCTCCAAAACGATAATTAAATTTACCCTTTTCAGATTCTAGGCCAGCATTTCGAATACGTGGTTGATAAGGCATTTCCAAGGTATCAGGCATGTGTGCGGCAAATGATGTATCTAAAATTGCAACGTCGATTCCAGCAGAATAAACAATATCTAAAATGGTAGATTTAAGAAATCCTGTTTGCCATCCTACCGCTGAACCTGGCTCTAATACAATTTGTAGATTGGGATATTTAGATTTGAATTTAATTAAAAGTGAAATTAAATGTTCAACGTCATATCCTTCTTTTGTAATTAAATGACCTCCACCTAAATTTAGCCATTTTAACTGGGGTAAAAAATCACCAAATTTCTCTTCAATTTTAAGAAGTGTTCGCTCTAATACAAATGAATCATTTTCGCACATTGTGTGTGAATGAAGGCCTTCTATAAATGTTGGTAAAGTATCTCCAAAATCGGATCGACGTACTCCTAGCCTACTACCTGCTACACAAGGATTGTACATGTCTGTTTCTATTTCAGAATATTCTGGATTGATCCGAATTCCACAAGAGATATGACTTTCGACAGCTTTATGAATGTATTTTTGGTATTGAGTAATGGAATTAAAAGTAATATGACTAGCATAAGAAGTCATTTCATCAAATTCATGTTCAATAAATGCAGGACAATAAACATGTGCTTTATCCTTCATTTCTTCGACAATCAAACGAGCTTCATGTAATGAACTTGCTGTAGCACCAGCTAGATATTTTCTAACCAAAGGAAATTCATGATAAAATGAAAAACCCTTTAATGCACAAATAATTTCAATGCCAGCTTCATCTTGAACTCGTTTTAAAAGTTCAAGGTTTTTTAACAAAAAAGATTCCTCCAGCACAAAGCATGGTGAAGGAATCTCTGGATATTGTTTTTCCATTTTAATATTCGTGAGGTAATTCCCCATTTATTTCTTCATGCCAAGGTAAACCATGAATATTCAATAAATCCATGAATGGATCTGGATTAAATTCTTCTACATTATATACTCCGGCTTGAAACCATTCCCCGCTAATCATTAATGAAGCTCCAATCATGGCAGGAACACCTGTCGTATAACTAACTCCTTGTGCTTGTACTTCTTTATAGCATTCGGCGTGGTGGCAATTATTGTACACGTAATAGGTTACTTCTTCTCCGTTTTTAATTCCTTTAATTTGACATCCGATTGATGTTTGACCTGAATAATTTTCTCCTAATGTACCAGGTTCTGGTAAAACTGCCTTTAAGAATTCCAAAGGTACAATATCCATACCATTGAATTTAATAGGTTGTATAGAGGTCATTCCTACATTTTGTAAAACCTCCAGGTGGGTCAAATAGACTTGACCAAAAGTCATCCAAAAACGCGCTCTCTTAAGTGTAGGGAAATTTTTAGTCAAGGATTCTAATTCTTCATGATAAAGAACATAGGATTCCTTCGGTCCAATATTGGGATAATTGATTGGCTTATGAATAGACATAGGCTCTATTTCAACCCATTGTCCATTTTCCCAATATTTACCTTTTTGAGTAATTTCTCTAATATTAATCTCTGGATTAAAATTGGTAGCGAAAGCTTTTCCGTGGTCTCCAGCATTACAATCGATGATATCTAAGTAATGCATTTCATCAAAATAATGTTTATTGGCAAATGCCGTGTAAACACCTGTTACTCCAGGATCAAATCCACAACCTAACAAGGCCATTAACCCAGCCTTCTTAAATCTCTCCTGATAAGCCCATTGCCAAGAATATTCAAATTTCGCGACATCTTTAGGTTCATAATTGGCTGTGTCTAAATAATGAACACCAGACTCCAAACATGCATCCATGATTGTCAAATCTTGATAAGGTAAAGCTACGTTAATCACCATGAATGGTTTTTCTTGGTTAAACAACTTTACTAATTCAGGAACATTATCGGCATCCACTTGGCAAGTGCGAATTTCTGTTGGAAGACCAATTTCTTTGGCCTCTTTTGCTATTGCATCACATTTAGCCAGTGTTCTTGAAGCTAAAATGATTTCTGAAAAAAATTCAGGATTCATCGCACATTTTTTAGCGACTACATTTCCTACCCCTCCTGCTCCTATAATAATTACTTTCTTTCCCATACTTATTTAAAAAACGAATGCAAAAATACTATAAGTATTAAACAATATCATCAACTTAATTTGATTAATTTTTAAATGGTCGAATCACTTTAATAACTGCTTTGGACCAAAATTTGTTTAAAAGATTATCTACTCTAACTCCTTTTGATGTGCTAGCATGTATGAAATTAATATCAAATCCACCTTTGCTATCTACAACGATTCCAGCGTGATTAATATTTTTACTATTTCCTGTGGCAAAAAATATCCAATCGCCTTTCTGAACATCATCAAACGACACCGGAAAACCATAATTAGATTGGTCATTAGAAATACGTGGAATTAGAAAATTTTGGTCCGAATAAATTCTAAATAATAATCCAGAACAATCCATGCCTTTCTCATCAATACCACCAGAACGATAGGGTACTCCTATGTAATTTTGAGCATTCTTTACAATTTGATCAATTTCATGGATTGAATAGAATGAATTTGTAATATTTGATTTAAAGCCCAAGGATTGCTTAATATTTTGCCAAATTTGACAAGAACTTAACAATAATAGAACAAATACAATGAGGTATCGTTTGTTTGTAAATTTAAACATAAATCGTTTCTTGACTTTCTAAATAGATTAAAACTCCTTTCACATTTTTATAACCCATTTGCATTAAAACTGATACATATTCTTGAATTTGTTTTTTGTGGTTGTCGCTTTTATTGCCTGTTTTAAAATCAACAATCCAAGTAGTTTCATCAATTACAACAACACGATCGGGTCGAATAATCTGTCCATTCGGACATAAAATATCTTGCTCCGCAAATAATAATTCACCTTGGTTAAAAAACTGATTGATTGCTGGATTGGATAGTGACAATTTGATAGAATTTTCAAATTCATTAAAATCAAATTGATAATTAGATTGGTAACTATCTAAAGAATCAATTTTTGATAAAATCAAATGCGCTAATTCTCCTTTTTTTCTTTTATTTGCCGCCTTATTAAAAAGTTCTTTTTTCGAAGAACTAATTCTTAATAACGGATTTGAAGTTAATTGGGTGTCAAGTGAAATTAATTTAGTTTCACGTGCTTGATCATTTTCGGAAACTGATAGAACTTGCTTATTTTTTTGCAATTGAAACAATTTAGTATCTGTTTGGTAGGTTGTTGTATAATCATCCGTTAACTCAATTTCAATGAATTTTTCATTGATAAAATCGAATAAAATTTTACCAATGGAATTTGAAAAAATGGTTTTCGTTACAGATTTTATTTCATCCGAGACGTTCGTAATTAATAAGTGTAATTTTTGTTTTGGTCGAGTCGTTGCTACATACAACATATTCAATGAATCTAAAAATATAGCGTCTAACTCAGCTAGTTTTTGACTACTTAAATTTTCAGAATCGTCTAATATTTTATTTTTCACTTTGAAATAAAATTTATCTAAATAGCCTTTATTTTCAATGTATAGTTCTTCTGCATTTAATTCGTTTTCAAAATCAAACCAAATTTCTTCAGATTGTGCCTGATGCGTCCAAGAAGCAAAAGGTAAAATTACAACGGGATATTCTAAGCCTTTGGATTTATGTATACTTGTAATTGTAATCGCATTTTGATCATCAGGACTAGCAATGCATAGGTTACTTTTATTTTCTTCGAAAAAATATAAAAATTCAGAAAGTGTATCTGTTTGATTCAAAGAAAATTCATTGATTATATCTAAGAATTTAAGGATATAATCTTGTGTCTCATTGGATTGAAATAAATCAAACTCATGTACAATTCCATAGGATAATTTTACAATCGAATTTGTTTCAAAATCGATGTATTTTAAGTCAAAATCATATTTCTCAAAATAATTTTTAGCCTGAGATAAGTAATTTTTGTTGATTACTTTTTTCAATTCATCAACTTCATTTAATGAAATTTTCACATTCTTTATCTCAGCAAATAAAAAGAGTAATTCAAAGAATATTAATTCAGAATTGGGTTTATTGAGCAGTTTAAACCAAGCTATAATAAATCGAACGATGGCTGAATAATGAATTAGTAATGAATCTGCTGAAATAACCGGAATATTCAATTCTTTCAACTGCAATGCCAAATATTTCGAGTCTTTATTTTTTCTTGTCAAAATGGCAATATCCTTGTATTGGAAATTATTGTCGCGAATATTCAGATGGATTAAATTTACTACTTGTTGAAACATCCAATCCTGTTCTAAATTTTTATTGGATATATTCTCCGTGTTTTTCTCAAGTACCAAACAATCCACAGAACCCGTTAATTTATCTGCTGAAATTTCAGCATTTTGTGCTAACTGTTTTCCATAAACAGGTTCTAATAAACGACTTAAATTTTTGTATGAATCTTGATCGACAATCCATTGATAAAATTGGTTGTTGAAACTTACAATTTCATGGGCACTTCGGTAGTTGGATTTCAAATTGTGAGGAACTGTTTGATCCAATAAAAATTCAAACCTTTGCTGATCCAATTCATTTTGAGATAACTTATTCGCAACTAAATCTTTATTTTTTGAACTTAATGACGCAATTAAACCCACTTCACCACTTCTAAATTTATAAATCGATTGTTTGGCATCCCCTACCAAAAGGCTTTTTTTACCAATAGATACAGCATTTTCAATCATTGGCATAAAATTTTGCCATTGTAAAATTGAAGTATCTTGAAATTCATCAATTAAAATGTGAAAATATCGGTCACCTAATTTTTCATAAATAAACGGTACTGGATCATTTGAAATGATTTCATAAATTTTTCTGGAAAATTCAGATATGGAAATACTTGAATTCTCATTTTGAAAGACTTTTAATTCAGCCTGGACACTATTTAATAGTGCCATTTTTTTAATATCCTTTTTAATTAATTGATAAAGCTGATGATTTCTTACCACTTCATTATGATATTCAAGAAACTCATGCCCTAATTCACTTAATTGAAGTGCGATAGAATCGATTTGAGCCTTAGTTCCAGCGTCTACTTTACCACCATTCCATTTATTGTTTTGACAAGCAGCAATTAGATACGTAAATTTATTGGATTCAATAAAGGGTTGATGGATGAATTTTCGAAAATATCCAACAGGTCCTTTTTCCCCATAAGTAAAATTAGCATCTGAAATTTGTAATAAATCAACAGTTTGAATGAACTTTTCAGCTATTTTAAGCAAGGTATTTTTATGAAGGATAAGAGTTTCCTGTATTTTTCTTTCTATTTCTAAAAAATCTTTGATCGAAAATTTACTGATATCTTTTTCAACATTGAAAAAACTTTCATTGAAACAAATTTTAAAAAATTGTTGTAGTGATTTACGTAAGTTATTCCAATTACGCCCTTCATCTACTTCCTCTTGCGCAAATGAAAGCAAAAGTTTTTTTAATTCATTATCACCCGTTTCATTAACCTTATCTAATATTCTATCAATCAATTGATTAATGAGCATATTCGTATCAATAATCACATCAAATTGATTGGGCAAATCTAGTTCATCGACAAAATTGGAACTCAAGCGTTGTACAAAAGCATCAATAGTCATTACAGAAAACAATCCATAATCTTGTAAAATTTGTTGCAAAGTAATTTTAGCACGATTGATTATTTCATCTTCAGAGAGAAAAATATGCTCTTCTTCAAGCTCATTTTTAATTTGAGCGATTAATTCCAACGTTTTATTTTTTTGAGCAAGAGAAATATTTTCAAATTTTGGCGCACAGGCAATTCCTGTAAGAAATGAAATAATTCTAGCTCGCATTTCTTCAGCTGCTTTAATCGTAAAAGTAACAGCTAATATATGCCTAAAATAGCCTTTCGGCTCATATACGTGAAGTGCTAATTTAATGTATTCAAGGGTTAACCGATAGGTTTTTCCGGAACCAGCAGAGGCTGAAAATAATTTTAGGGCTTGGGAATTCATGAAATTCTAATAAGAATGCAAGATAAAATAAAAATAGGATTAATTCGATATGGCTTTTATTCGTATCTTTGTTTCCCGTAAACAAATAACAAAATTTCAATGTCTGCTAAAGCGACGACTAAAAAAGCCAAATACATTTTTGTTACGGGTGGGGTAACAAGTTCATTAGGAAAAGGAATCATTGCCTCTTCTCTCGCCAAGCTTCTACAAGCAAGAGGTTTAACATGTACAATTCAAAAATTCGACCCCTATATTAACATAGATCCAGGTACTTTGAATCCTTACGAACATGGCGAATGCTATGTTACGAATGATGGAGCAGAGACTGATTTAGATTTAGGTCATTATGAGCGTTTTTTAAATTCTCCGACAAGCCAAGCTAATAACATTACTACTGGAAGAATCTATCACAATGTAATCACCAAAGAAAGAAAGGGTGATTATCTTGGTAAAACGGTTCAGGTTGTTCCTCATATTACGGATGAAATCAAACGTAATATTCTTTTATTGGGTGATACTGGTAAATTTGATATTGTTATTACCGAAATTGGAGGTTGTGTGGGTGATATTGAATCATTGCCGTTTATCGAGGCAGCTCGTCAGTTAAAATGGGACCTTGGAGAGAAAAATACTTTATTCATCCATTTAACACTTATCCCCTATTTAGCATCAGCTGGAGAATTAAAGACAAAACCTACTCAACATTCAGTTAAAACATTGTCTGAATCAGGTATTCAACCAGATATATTAGTTTGTCGAACAGAACATCCATTACCTCAAGAAATGAGACGTAAGATTGGATTGTTTTGTAATGTAACAGAACAAGATGTTATTGAAGCAAGAAACGCAGAAACGATCTACGATGTTCCTATGCTAATGAAAGAGGAACGTTTGGATAGTAGAGTTCTATACAAATTAGATATTTATAACGATAAAGATTCGAATTTAGTCAATTGGAAAAACTTCTTGACAAGGTTAAAGAATCCTAAATTTGAAATTACTGTTGGCTTAATTGGTAAATATGTTGAATTGAAAGATTCATATAAATCCATTGCAGAAGCGTTTATTCATGCGGGAGTAGCGAATGAAATTAAAGTAAATGTCAAATGGATTTCTTCTGAAACTACAGAAGATGAAAATATAGAAGAATTATTATCAGGATTAGATGGTATTTTGGTAGCTCCAGGTTTTGGAGAAAGAGGAATTCAAGGCAAAATAAATGCAGTTAAATACGCTAGGGAAAATAACATTCCATTTTTAGGAATTTGTTTAGGTATGCAATGCGCTGTGATTGAATTTGCAAGAAATGTCATCGGATTAGAAGATGCGCATTCTTTCGAAATGAATTCAGAAACTAGTCACCCAGTCATTGACATCATGGAATCTCAGAAAAATGTTTCTGAAAAAGGTGGAACGATGCGTTTGGGTGCCTATCCATGTAAAATAGAAAAAGGCACTTTGGCTTATAAAATCTATGGCAAAACCTTGATTCAAGAGCGACATAGACATAGATATGAGTTCAATAATTCCTTTTTAAATGATTATAAAAAGGCAGGAATGGTACTTTCAGGTATAAATCCGGATACTGATTTAGTGGAAATAATTGAATTACCTCATCATCCATTCTTTATTGGGGTACAATTTCATCCAGAATATAAATCTACCGTTGAGGCTCCAGCCCCATTATTTGTGCAGTTTGTTAAAGCAGCCTACCAACATGCTGTACCAATTTTAAAAAATTCAAAATAGTCAAAAATTCATATGGATAAGAATTCAGTTACAGGACTTGTATTAATTATGGGAATGCTTTTAGGATACCAATATTTCTTTGGTTCTAAAGAAGTAGTCCCTGCTTCAAATCCTAAAAGTAAAATAGAAGCAAATGTTCCAAAGAAGCCTTTGGGAACTACTCAAAACGTAGCTTCCGTAATTAGTTCTGATAGTATAAGCAACTTCAAAGAAGCTTTTTATGTATTAGAAAATAAAGATATTAAAATTTCTATCTCCAATAAAGGAGGTAAAATTTCATCTGTTCAATTGAAAAATTTCTTTACTTATACGAATTATACGAAAAAGGTAAAAGAAGGTTTAATTTTATTTGATTCCAAAAAAGATTTATTTGAAGTTGAAATTCCTACGCTTCAAAAGAAGGTGAAATTATCCGATTTAAATTACACTACAACAGGAGTTAGTGCTAATTCAATTACATTATCAGCAACTTTATCCAATGGTGAGCTAGTTCAACAAATTTATCGTTTAGGTAATTCTGGTTTTGAACTTAGCTATTCCATTCAAGCAAAATCATTGGCAAATAAATTGAGTGGCAATGAATACTCCATTCATTGGAAGGAAAATATCACGCAAAGTGAAAAAGATATTTCAGAGGAAAGAAAAGCCACAATTAATTATTTGTTTCAAGAAGATGAAGAATTTGATAATTTAACTGAAAATCCTACCTCAGTTGAAACTGAAAATTTGTCAAAAAATATTGAATGGTTATCATTTAAAAAGAAATATTTTGTTTCAGGAATTATCCCTCAAGGTTTTTCCATTAGTAAAGCTAATTTAACTAGTACACCCAATGTTTCGGATACTGTTCATATCAAAACCTTGGATGCACAAATGGTTTTACCAGCTCAAAATCTAATTCAAGGAAACGCGAATTTTAAATTTTATTTTGGACCCAATGATTATGCCATCGTAAAACATGTTGCTCCTTCTTTTGGTAAAAATGTCAAATTGAGTTATGATTTTCTGTTACCTTTGACAAAGTACATCTATGTTCCATTATTTGATTTTTTAGAAAGTATTATTTCAAATTATGGATTATTGATTATAGTATTAGTATTGATCATCAAATCAGCGCTTTTACCATTAACTTACAAATCGTATGTTTCGATGGCTAAAACAAGGATTTTAGCACCTGAAATCGCAGCCATAAAAGAAAAAATTGGTGATGATGCTGCTAAAGTTCAACAAGAAACGATGAAATTATACAGTGAAGTAGGCGTGAACCCATTGAGCGGGTGTATTCCTGTTTTAGCTACTATGCCTATATTAATGGCTGTGTTTTTATTGTTCCCCAATTTGATTAATCTTAGACAAGAATCTTTTTTATGGGCAAATGATTTATCAACGTATGATTCGTTTATCAATTTACCTTTCAAAATTCCTTTCTATGGTTCTCATGTGAGTTTATTTTGTTTGTTAATGACTATTTCACAATTGGCTTATGGTTATTACAACAATCAAATTACACCTGATCAACCTGGTCAACCAATTGACATGAAGAAAATGGCATACATAACGCCAGTTATTTTCATGTTTGTGATGAACTCCTTCCCTGCTGGATTAAGTTTTTATTATTTCATTTCAAATTTGGTGACGATTGGTCAGCAATTAGCAATCAGAAAATTTGTAGATGAGGATAAAATTAAATTGATTTTAGATGAGAATCGTAAGAAAATAGCTGCTGGTGGTGGAGCTAAAAAATCTAAATTTTCTCAATACTTACAAAATCAAATGAAAGTGATGGAAGAGAATCAAAAAAATGCAGCCTCTACCAACAAAAAGAAAAAATAATTATTAGATGAGTCATTTAAGTAATTCTTATTTCGAAAGAGCTAAAAAAGTTATACCTGGTGGTGTTAATTCGCCAGTTAGGGCTTTTAAATCAGTAGGTGGTTCTCCTGTCTTTATTAAGTCTGCTAAAGGGCCTTACTTACATGATGTAGATGGTAATACCTATTTGGATTTAATTGGCTCATGGGGACCGATGTTATTCGGTCATGCTCATCCCGTAATTGAAAATGCTTTAAGAGAAGCTTTACCCAATAGTTTTTCTTTTGGGGCTCCTACTTTCAATGAAATATTAATTGCTGAAAAAATCATTTCAATGGTTCCTTCCATTGAAAAGGTTCGATTGGTAAATTCAGGAACTGAGGCAACCATGGCGGCTATTCGATTAGCCCGTGCTTTTACTCAAAAAGATAAAATCATCAAATTTGAAGGTTGTTATCATGGTCATGGCGATTCATTTTTAATCGCTGCAGGATCGGGCGTAGCAACTTTAGGAACTCCAGATAGTCCAGGAGTCACAAAATCAACAGCGAACGATACGTTAACCGCGGTTTACAATAGTTTAGAATCACTGAATCATTTATTCGAATCAAATCCTAATCAAATTGCCGCTGTCATTGTAGAACCTGTGGTAGGAAATATGGGTTTGGTATTGCCTAATGAAGGTTTTTTAGAGGCTGTTCAACAATTATGCAAAAAACACTCTGCCTTATTGATTTTTGATGAGGTAATGACAGGTTTTCGACTTTCTTCAGCTGGATATCAAGGACTAACAAAGGTAAAGCCAGATCTTACCACTTTAGGCAAGATCATTGGTGGTGGTTTGCCGGTAGGTGCCTATGGCGGTAAAGAAGAAATCATGAATATGATTGCCCCTAATGGACCTGTATATCAGGCAGGAACTTTATCAGGAAATCCTTTGGCAACAACAGCAGGTTTGGCTATGTTAAATTTAATCACAGACCATCCTGAAATATATGCTGAATTAGAGAGCAAAGGAAAGTATTTAAAAGTTGAAATAGAAAAACAATTGGATGAATTGGGATTGGATTTTCAAGTAAATCAAATTGGTTCTATGTTCACCCTATTTTTTACCGACAAAAAAGTTGAGAATTTTTCGGATGCCAAAACTTCGAACACAGAATTGTTTGGTAAATACTTTCATTCGATGCTAAAACAAGGCATCTACTTACCTCCTTCTCAATATGAATCCTGGTTTTTATCAACTGCTCTAGAAGATATTCATTTAGATCAAATTTTAGAGGCCAACCGAAATTCTTTAAAATTGATTTTATAGCCTGTGAATATGAAGTCTATATTTTTTAGTGTCATTATTCCTGTTTATAATCGCCCTGATGAATTAGATGAATTACTTCATTGTTTAGCCCATCAAAATTATTCGAATTTCGAAATAGTGATTATTGAAGATGGATCAAAACTTGATTCAAAGCACGTTATTGAAAAATATCAGCAAAAATTATCCATACAGTATTTTATCAAAGAAAACGAAGGTCAAGGATTTGCTAGAAATGATGCATTTAAATTAGCTAAGGGAGATTTCTTTATTATACTTGATTCAGACGCTTTAATAGAGTCCAATTATTTAGAGACAGTCAATGCTGGTATTCAACAGCAAAACCTAGATTTGTTTGGAGGACCAGATAAGGATCATCCCAGTTTTACCTACATACAAAAAGCGATTAGTTTTAGTATGACAAGCTTTTTTACCACAGGTGGAATCAGAGGTAAAAAGAATAATTTAGGAGGACAATTTCATCCTAGAAGTTTTAATATGGGAATTTCTAGAAAAGTTTGGGAAGCGACCAATGGATTTAAAATAACGAGAATGGGTGAAGATATTGAATTTAGTATTCGTTGTATTTCACTTGGATTCAAATCTGGATTATTACCCGAGGCATTTATTTATCACAAACGCCGGACTTCTTTTATTCAATTCTACAAACAATTGCATTTCTTTGGCCGTGCTAGAATCAATATTAGTAGATTCTACCCTAAAGAATTGAAATTGGTTCACTACATCCCATTAGCATATTTTATATTCTTTTGGAATACAATTCTAATGAATATATTGTTTACAGAATTGGGGATCTATTTGAGTGGTATCCTAATATTCTATTGGTTACTCATCTTCATAGATGGATTGTTTCAATCTAAAAATTTGATTGTAGCATTTTTGGGAATAATTGCCGCTAATATACAATTACTCGCCTATGGTAAAGGTTTTTTGGAAGAAGGTATTCAGAAAATTACCAATACAAATTCTTAGCTAAATAATTTTGCACATAATCTTTCACCCCATCTTCTAAAGAATAAAACTCTTTGGTATAACCAATACTGCGTAATTTATCCATATTAGCTTGAGTGTAATATTGATATTTATCACGAATATCTATAGGAGTGTCAATATACGTTATATTTGGAACCTTATTCAAGGCATTAAACGTAACATTGGCTAATGCATTAAAAGAACGAGCTTTGCCTGTACCTAAATTATAAATACCAGAATTTTTTCGATGTTCCATTAAGAATATACATACATCGATCAAATCTTTTACATAAATAAAATCTCTTAATTGCTCACCATCTTTATAATTGGGATTATGAGAACGGAATAAATTGATACTTCCCTTTTCATTGATTTGACGGAAAGCGTGAATAATCACAGAGGCCATTCTGCCCTTGTGGTATTCATTTGGACCATACACATTAAAAAACTTTAAACCTGCCCAAAAGAAAGGTTTTTCATCTTGTTGCAATGCCCAAATATCAAAATCATTCTTAGAATCTCCATATGGATTCAAGGGTTTTAATTGGGGAATCAAGGCCTCATTATCATCGTATCCTAACTCGCCTAAACCATAGGTAGCGGCAGAAGACGCATATACCAATGGAATTTGATATTCCACACACTTCTTCCAAACCGTTTTAGAATAATTAACATTTAACTCATCAAAAATTGATTTATCAAATTCGGTGGTATCTGTTCTAGCGCCTATATGAAAGAAAAACTCAACTTCACGATAATTGTTATCTAACCAATCAAAAAATACGTTTCTTTCAACTTTTTCTTTGATTTTTTTACCTACTAGGTTTTTATTTTTTTCCTCATTGGAGAAATCATCTACAGCAATGATATAATTAAAATTTAATTCATTTAAT
>JBJTNH010000053.1:0-8536 GCA_046073945.1 Aquirufa sp.
ATTTCCTCCTGTTGTCGTTTCCGGATTTCCAAACATGACACCGATTTTCTCTCTTAATTGGTTGATGAAAAATACAGTACAATTGGTTTTGCTAATGGTTCCGGTTAATTTACGCAAGGCTTGCGACATTAAACGAGCGTGCAATCCCATTTTAGAATCGCCCATTTCTCCTTCAATTTCAGCCTTAGGAACTAATGCTGCCACGGAATCAATTACAATGATATCAATAGCACCTGAACTGATTAAATGTTCGGCAATTTCTAAAGCTTGTTCTCCATTATCAGGTTGGGAAATCAATAAATTTTTGGTATCAATTCCTAATTTCTCTGCATAGGTTTTATCAAAAGCATGTTCCGCATCTATAAATGCAGCTAAGCCACCTGCTTTTTGAGCTTCAGCAATACAATGCATCGTTAATGTTGTTTTACCAGATGATTCAGGACCATAAATTTCTACTACCCTACCTCTTGGAACTCCACCAATACCCAACGCTAAATCCAAACCTAATGATCCCGTAGAAATAACAGGCACATCCATCACTTTACTATCCGACAAACGCATTACAGTACCTTTACCGTATGCTTTATCTAATTTTTCTAAGGTTGTTTGTAACGCTTTTAATTTTTCAGAAGCAAATCCCTGCTCTTCACCTGATTGTTTCGCCATAATTTTATATTAATAATAGTATTGCTTTTTTAAGCCTAACAAAAATAAGGAATTGAACGTAATATTTTAACAAATAAATTGATAATCTAGCAACTAAATATTTAATTTAGAAAACGATATTTCAAATAATCCCTAAGTCTTTTGAAAAAGCCCTTTTTGCTCATTATCATTTTATTGATTTTTTCAATTATCCATCCAATTAATGGGCAGCAAAGTAATGCTCTTCGCGCTGGGGAGTTCTTAAAATATAGAATACATTTAGGTTTTATCAATGCTGCTGAAGCAACTATCAAAACGAGTTATAGCCAAGTTCAAGTAAATCAGATTCCAAGTAGAAAAGTTGAAATAGAAGGTAAAACCGTAGGTATTTTAAACATGATTAGCCCTTTATTGGACTATTGGTCTGCCAATTTGGATGTAAAAACATTACTTCCTATCAAAACAGAATTAAGAAAGAGAGAAGGAAGATATAAAAAAGAGGAAAGTGTCTATTTTGATCAAGACAGTAATACTGCCAAGATTTATTCTAAGCAAAATGAACCTAAAGATAAAACCATAAGTATTCCAGCAAACACCGTTGACTTAATTGGAGGGTACTATTATTTAAGGAATAAAGATTTAAGTGAATTAAAAATTGGACAAAAATTAAGTGCCAAAATATTAGTAGAAGGAGTCATTTATGAGGTATGGTTTATTGTCAAAGAATTCGAAACAATCGAAACCAAATTTGGTAACAAAAAATGTATCCGAACATCACTAGTTTTACCGAAGAATAATCTATTTGAAGATAAAGATGCCATTAGACTGTGGATAAGTCAAGATGAATTTCAAATACCTATCAAAATGGAAGTTAGTTTGAAATTAGGATTTTTAGGAATAGATTTAGAAGAATACAAAATCTTGGGAAGAAATATTTATTAATCCTTACTTAAAGCTTTCTTATATACTTCTAATACCCTCTTTCGAGCAAAATCATGATCAACAATTGGACTTGGGTAATTAAACTCTTGAAATTCAGGTACCCATTTTTTTATATAAAGTAAATCTTTGTCAAATTTCTGTGTTTGAAGATAAGGATTAAAAACACGGAAATAAGGTGCGGCGTCACAACCTGAACCTGAAGCCCATTGCCATCCACCATTATTGGCTGAAAAATCAAAATCCAATAATTTTTCAGCAAAATAAGCTTCGCCCCATCTCCAATCTATCAAAAGATGTTTCACCAAAAAACTTGCAACAATCATACGAACGCGATTATGCATAAAACCCGTTGCATTTAATTCACGCATTCCTGCATCTACAATGGGATATCCCGTTTGTCCATTTTTCCAAGCTTCAAATTCCTTCTCATTGTTACGCCATTGAATAAAATCATATTCTTTTCGAAATGATTTTCCCTCACTGATATGTGGAAAATGGAATAATATATTAAAATAAAAATCACGCCAAATCAATTCATTTAGCCAAGTTTCTGATTTCCCTAAAGCCTTTAACACTAAACTCCGAATGGAGATTGTGCCAAAACGCAAATGAACCGACAAATGTGAAGTTCCTGGTATGGCTGGGAAATCACGAAAATTCTGATAATTGAAGATCAAATCATCCTTAACTTCGGTATCTGGAAAGGTAATTGTTGACTCTTTAAAACCTATTTCATTTAACTTCGGAATTTTAGACTCTACCTTGAAATAATTTGTTAAATCTTCAGATCTAAGTAAATTAATTGGACTACTTTGTAATTTCTCTTTCCATTTTCTTGAATAGGGAGTAAAAACGGTATAGGGTGTATTTTGACCAGATAAGACCTCATCTTTTTCAAATACTACCTGATCTTTAAAATGTAAAAATTCAATGTGTTTGTTATTTGCCCAATTAGCTACTTTAGCATCTCGCGCTTGAGCATATTTTTCAAAGTCATGATTGGTATATATCGTATCAATATCATATTGATTTGACAAATTTTCAAAAACACTTAATGGTTCTCCGAAGAAAACTTGCATTCCTCCAGATCTCTTAGCTAATTTTTCAGAAAGATTTAATAATGATTGATGAATAAAATGTACACGCGAATCACCTTTGTTTGTTAATTTATCTAAGATCAATGGATCAAAAATAAAAATAGGTAAAACAGGATTATCACCACTCAAAGCATGAAATAATCCAACATTATCCTCCAATCTTAAATCGCGACGAAACCAGAAAATTGATACTTTATTCATTCAATTTTAATAATAATTTACAAGTTAACTTAAAAGAATTATAATTGTTTCAAATAACACTTGACAAGCCCCCCTTGAAAAGTGTATATTTGTAGATTATAAAAATGAAAGAATTTTTTAATTTAATTAAAGGGTTAATATAATTTTGTTTTAACCTGAAATTTCAAACCCCAACCGAATGAAATTATCTGAATTCAGATTTGATTTACCTCAAAGTTTAATTGCACTCAATCCAACAGAAAATCGTGAAGATGCACGAATGATGGTGGTTAATCGTAAAGATAAAACCATTGAACATAAAAAATTCACGGATATTGTCGATTATTTTGGAGAAGGAGATGTTTTAGTAACAAACAACACCAAAGTATTTCCAGCAAGGCTTTACGGAAATAAAGAAAAAACAGGTGCACAAATTGAAGTTTTCTTATTGAGAGAATTAAATAGAGAGCATCGTTTATGGGACGTTTTGGTTGATCCTGCTAGAAAAATCCGTGTTGGCAATAAATTGTATTTTGGAGAGTCTGATTTAGTTGCTGAGGTGATTGATAACACCACTTCAAGAGGTAGAACAATTCGTTTTTTATATGATGGAGATCATGATGCATTAATGAATGCCATTCATGAATTAGGTGAAACTCCGCTTCCAGACGAAATTCGATTTAAAAGAAAAGCTACAGAAGAAGATAGAGATCGTTTTCAAACAATTTATGCGGAACATGTTGGTGCAGTTGCTGCTCCTACGGCAGGTTTACACTTCTCTAAAATCATTATGAAACGTTTAGAGTTAAATGGAGCACAATTTACTCCTATCACTCTTCACGTTGGCTTAGGTACATTTAGACAAGTGGATGTAGAGGATTTGACAAAGCATAAAACTGATTCAGAGCATTTCATCATTGATAATTCAACTTGCGATTATGTCAATCAAGCCATTGACAATAAAAAACATGTTTTAGCCATTGGTACTACGGTAATGAAAGCCTTGGAATCATCAGTTTCAGCAAGTGGTCATTTAAAACCAATCAATAGTTGGACCGACAAATTCATTTTCCCTCCTTACGAATTTAAAATCCCAACGGCTTTATTAACCAATTTCCATTTACCAGAGTCGATTTTATTAATGATGACTTCTGCTTTTGGAGGCCATGAATTAATTCAAGAGGCGTATAAGCAAGCAATCAAAGAAAAATATCGTTTCTTTAGTTATGGAGACGTAATGTTGATCATCTAAATTTAATAAAAGGTTTGTTTTGAAGAAATATGCGATAATTGTAGCGGGTGGTACCGGTCAAAGAATGAATAGCACCATTCCCAAGCAATTTTTGACGCTTCAAGGCAAACCTATTTTATTTTATACCTTACAAAAATTCATCAAAGCGATTCCTGATATTCAATTGATTTTGGTTTTACCCAAAGATCAAATTGAAACATGGAAAACCATTTGTTCTAATTACTCAAATTTTGATGGACAAATACCGCATACCATTATAGAAGGTGGTACAACTAGATTTCATTCTAGTAAAAATGGAATTGATTCCATATTTGAAAATGATGAAAGTATTGTCGGAATACATGATGGAGTGAGGCCATTTGTTTCGGAAAAAGCAATACAAAATGCTTACCAAAAGTCAGAAATTGATTCCAATGCAGTTCTTGCTGTATCTTCCAAAGATTCGATTCGAAAATGGAACTCAACAAGTAATTCATTTGAAGCAGTAGATCGAAATGATATCAAAATCATACAAACACCGCAAGTATTTCGTTTGAGTAGTTTGAAAAAAGCATTTAATCAAGAATTTTCGGACTTGTTTACTGATGATGCTAGTGTGGTAGAAAAGACGGGAGAAAAGATCAATTTAATTGAAGGAAATTACGAAAATATCAAAATCACAACACCTGAGGATTTACTTTTCGCAGAAAGTCTTTTGAGAAATTAACATGAATTATGAATAATTTTTGGAATTGGATTAGCCAAAGTATATTAAAATATAAAGTCGCTATTTTGATAATTGTTTTAACAATTTCAATTGGCTTAGGATTTATTGCAAGCAAAATTCAGTTGAGTTATGAATTAGCCAAAATTTTACCAAAAACAGACGAACGTTTTCAATTATACGAATCGTTCAAAAAGAAATACGGTGAGGATGGCAGTATCATGGTTATCGGTTTAGACAATCCTCAGTTATTCAGTCCAAAAGAATTTGATGCTTGGAGAAATTTAAGCGAAGCGATCAAAGCCAAAGAAGGAATAAAAAATACCATTTCCGTCAATAATATCCCCGATATTTATCTCGATACATTAGAGAAAAAGTTTAAATCAAGACCTCTCTTTCAAAAAGAAAAAAAATCCACACAAGAAAACCTTGATACTTTAAAAATCAAATTAGGTCGATTACCTGTGTATTCAGGACTATTGTACACGCCTGATTTAAAGGTACATTTGATGCTAATTTCCTTGGATCAAAAAACCATTAACAATAAAAATAGAATCAAGTTAGTTCGTGAAATAAAGCAGTTGGGCGATCAATATGCCCTAAAAACAGGCCATGAAGTTCATTATTCAGGAATGCCTTTTATTCGAACTGAACTGACAGCACAAGTAACCAATGAATTATTTATTTTCCTTGGATTAGCCATTTTAGTCACATCATTGATTCTACTTTACTTCTTCAGATCTTTCAAGGTAGTTTTTTTCGCATTAATCATCATTATTATTGGGATTATTGCCTCATTGGCAACAATCGTATTATTTGGCTTCAAAATCACCTTGTTATCTGGATTAATTCCTCCTCTGATTGTTGTCATAGGAGTTCCCAATGTAATCTTTCTTTTGAACAAATACCATGAAACTTATATAGCTTCAGGGGACAAGGAATTTTCATTGAGAGAAAGCGCATCCAAAGTAGGTAGAACTCTATTTTTGGCCAATTTAACCACATCCATCGGCTTTGGCGTATTCGCTTTTACTGGATCTGCTTTATTGGTTGAATTTGGGGTTGTTGCATCTTTGAATGTAATGCTCACATTTTTGGTTTCACTTCTTCTGATTCCTATCTTTTTTAGTTATTTAAATCCTCCGCAACAAAAGGATTTAGCACATTTTGAATCAAAGCGTGTCAACAAAATTTTGACCAAAATTGAAATTTGGGTATTTGCACATCGAAAAGCTATCTACTCCTTCGTGTTATTGCTTTTGGTCATTTCCATTTACGGTATAAGCCGAATTAAAGCCATTGGATTTATTGTAGATGATTTACCTCAGGAAAATGCCATTTATAAAGATCTAAAATTTATAGAAAAACATTTTCATGGAGTAATGCCATTTGAAATTTCAGTTGATGCCTATCAGAAAGGAAAAGCATTAAGTCCTGAAATTTTATCAAAAATCAAACGAACTGAAAAACTAATTGAGAATTACCCAGAGTTTACCACTGGGCTTTCCCTCTTAACAGCTACAAAGTATTTATATCAAGTGTATCGTGGTGGTGATCCCAAATATTTCAAGCTTCCTGGAATAGATGAATTAGGTAAACTAAAGGATTTTCAAAGTAGTTTAAACGGGAAAAATAATTTATTTGCTGGATTTATAGATGCAGATAAAAGATTTACTAGAATAAGTTTTCAGATGCAAGATGCTGGAACAGTTCGAACGAGACAACTATTTGATGAAATTCAACCTAAAATTGATTCCATTTTCAGAACAGATCCTGAAACGGGGGAGGTTTTGAAAGCTGGTGCAGCAGGGACATATAAAGCAGAAGTGACAGGCAATTCTGTTATTTATGCCTTTCAAACGGAGTATTTACAAACCAATTTAATTGAAAGCACCATTACCGCCATTGGACTAATTTGTATTTTAATGGCTCTGTTATTTAGAAGTTGGAAAATGGTTTTAATTTCAACGCTTCCAAGTTTAATTCCCTTAATCATTACAGCAGGATTAATGGGATATTTCAACATTGCCTTAAAACCAAGTACCATTTTAATTTTTTCAATCGCCTTTGGTATTTCCAGTGATGGTACCATTTATTTCCTTACCAGGTACAAAGAAGAATGGTTAAAAAATGATTTTAACATTCAAAAAGCTGTTCAAATTACCATTCAAAAGACAGGGGTTTCCATGTTTTACACAGCATTAATCTTATTTTTTGGATTCTTTATTTTCACCGCCTCGACTTTTAAAGGGACGCAAGCATTGGGCGTATTAGTATCCGTAACTTTGTTAATGGCCATGATTTGTAATTTAATTTTATTACCTGCTTTTTTAATGGCATTGAATAAAAAGGAAGCAAAACAAATCTTAGAAGACTAATGAATATGGATGATGAAAAATCGGAATCAATATATACCATATCATTTTGGTTATTGTGTTTAAGCAATTTCTTATTCTCAGCTAGCTTCTCCATGATTATTCCTGAGCTACCAGATTATTTGGCTAGTTTAGGTGGTAAAGAATACATCGGATACACGATTGCTTTGTTTACTCTGACGGCAGGATTAAGTAGACCTTTTTCAGGCAAATTAACAGATCACATTGGTCGAGTGCCCATTATGGCATTTGGTTCGATCGTTTGTTTCATTATTGGGGGATTATATCCATTGATTCACACTGTTCAAGGTTTTTTATTTCTGAGATTAATTCATGGTATGTCTACGGGTACAAAACCTACAGCCACTGCAGCTTATGTAGCAGATATCATACCAGAAAATAGAAGAGGCGAAGCTCAAGGAAGTTTAGGAATCTTTACTGCTACCGGTATGTCGATTGGGCCAGCTATAGGCAGTTTTTTAGCGGCAAAATTTGGGTTGGATATGATGTTTTGGATATCCTCACTTTTTGCATTAGCCTCCATTGCAATTTTAATGAGATTAAAGGAAACGCTTCCCAAATCGATGAAGAGCAAATTTTCACTTAAGCTCTTTAAAATTGGTTGGTCTGATGTATTTGAACCCAAAGTGCTACCTGTTTTCTGGATCATGTTATTAATTTCTTTTGCTTCAGGAGTGGTAGTAACACTTTTACCAGATACCTCTAAAAATATTGGTTGGACCAACAAAGGCCTATATTTCACTATTTACACCATTGCTTCCATCGGAGTTAGATTTTTCTTTTCCAAATTATCTGATAACATTGGTAGAATTCCAGTAATTCAATATTCCAGCTTATTGCTTGCTATTTCCATGTTTATTTTGGTTTTACAACCGAATACATATACGCTTGTCATATCTGCTATTCTATTTGGTATAGCTTGGGGATTCAACACTCCTACCCTTGCAGCGTGGACCAATGATTTAGGACACTCGAACCACATGGGAAGAGCAATGGCCACAATGTACATCGCTTTAGAAATGGGAATTGGCTTAGGTGCTTATATCGCAGGATTTATTTATCAAGGTAAATCAAGCAATATACCTGTACCTTTTTTCATTTCAGGAATGTTAGCTTTATTTGCATTTATTCTTTTAGCAAGTAGAAGAAATAATTGGACACAAAATGGAATTTAAAGAATACTTAACAAGTAAAAAAATTGATGCCTTGTCTTTTGAACAAAACGATGAACAGCTGTTTCTTGTTTGGAAAAAAGAGTTTGAATTAATGCATGAATCAAGTTTTACTGATCAGAAAAAATTTCAAATAAATAGAATCCGAA
>JBJTNH010000054.1:0-18804 GCA_046073945.1 Aquirufa sp.
CGGCAATGAAATGGCTTCTTCCACTTATTTCTATACTTGTGAGGTTGTTTTTGACATCCTAGATACAACAAATCAAAATAAATCCATGAAAGGTTGGATTGAATTAGTACGATGAAAAACATTCGGATAGCGATTGATGGGAATTGTAATTTTTGTCGCTTTTCATCCAATCTATTGAAGCGTATGTTATCCATTCCGGTTGAAATTTATTTTCAAGGAAGTCAAGAATGCCTTCAATGGGAAAAAAAAGTCCCCAGTGAACAATGGAAATCGGATACTTTGAAAGTGGTAGCAGAAAATCAATTGTATATTAAATCTTCGGCCATCAAGTATTTGATGCAATTTTCAAAATGGTATTTTCAGCCTTTTCGAATCATTTTTTTACTTCCCAAAAGCTTCTTGGATGTTGGATATGATTTCATTGCAAAAAATAGGTATTTATGGGGTAAAACATGCAGTATTAGCTGAATTTGTAAGAATTAGGCTTTTTAAATTATCTTTGTGCGAAAATAAAATCAATAAAAAATGAAAGCATATATATTTCCAGGGCAGGGTTCTCAATTTTCAGGGATGGCAAAAGATCTTTATGAGAATTTTTCTTTGGCAAAAAGTATCGTTGATGAGGCCGATCAAATATTGGGATTTTCTTTGTCCAAAATTATGTTTGAAGGTTCAGACGAAGAATTAAAACAAACCAAAGTGACTCAGCCTGCTATTTATTTGCATTCTGTATTAGTTGCCAAACTGGGTAAGAATTTTCAACCAGGAATGGTAGCAGGACACTCTTTAGGAGAATTTTCAGCTTTAGTAGCAGCGGGTGGTTTAGAATGGCAAGATGGATTGAAATTGGTCTATCAAAGAGCTTTGGCTATGCAAAAAGCTTGTGAAATAGAGCCTAGTACCATGGCTGCTGTTTTGGGATTGTCAGATGCTCAAATTGAAGACATTTGTTCGAAATTTGATCAAAAGGTAGTTGCTGCAAATTATAATTGTCCAGGTCAAGTGGTGATTTCTGGAAGTATTTCAGGAATTGAGGAGGCAGGAGTCTTGTTGAAAGAAGCGGGAGCTAAGCGAGTTTTGCCTTTACCAGTGGGTGGGGCTTTCCACTCTCCATTTATGGAGCCAGCTAGAATTGAATTGGCAGCTGCCATAGAGGCAACAGAAATTCATCAGCCGATTTGTCCTATTTTTCAAAATGTTAATGCGAAACCTTCTCAAGACCCAGCGACGATTAAAGCGAATTTAATAGCACAATTAACAGGTGCTGTTCGTTGGACGCAATCGGTAGAAGCGATGGTGGCTGCAGGTGCGACGGAATTTATCGAGTGTGGTCCTGGTAAAGTGTTACAAGGTTTAGTGCGTAAAATTCATGCTGAGGCCCTAGTTTCCTCCATGGAGTTAGAATAATTACTCAGTCGGATTCAATTTATTGGACTGATAATGAGGACTTGAGGTCTTTGTGCTCAAAATAATTCATTTTTTTTGACGCTATAATTTGATAATTTAAGTTCAAGGTCTTATTTTTGCATTCGATTTGGTACTGACCTATGGTGTAAAGGTAACACATCAGTTTTTGGTTCTGATTTTCTAGGTTCGAATCCTAGTAGGTCATCAGATTTTAAAGCGCCTCTGCAAAGGGGCGCTTTTTTTGTTTGGAAAAGAGAAAATCTCCTACCTCTTACCTCATTCCACCACCTTTTGTAATTCCTTCTCCAAATTAGCTCTTTGAAAGGTTCTTGCCATTTTGCCCCAAATCCATAATGTATATGGCAAAGAGATGTCTCCGCTGATATCTTCCATGATGGCTGGCTTAGTGGATCCGCCTTTTTTGGTTTTGATTACTACCACTCCATTTCCACCCCTTACTCCATAAATGGCTGTGGCAGAAGCATCTTTTAAAATGTTGACAGATTCAATGTCATTTGGATTAATGGCATTGATATTATTCGCACTGACAGGTACATCATCTACCACATAGAGTGGACTATTTGAATTGATGGAACCAAATCCTCTAATTCGAACCATTGCAGTGGAGCCAGGACTACCATCTCCTCCAACCGTTACCCCAGAACTTTGTCCAATCAACTTTTGACTAACATTCCCGGCATTCACGTTCGCTAAATCCTTGTCGCTTATGATATCAATCGCAGCAGTTTGATTATTTAATTTTTTGTCTAAAGGTTTTAGTTGTCGCTTAATAAATGACAAACCAAGGCCTAATTGCCCGTCGGGACTCTTTCCTTTCAAAATTTCAAATCGTTCAATATCTGCGATTGGAATAATTGTTGTATCTCTATATGCTCCTTGCGAAACAAGGTCCAAAGGGTCGAAAAAATAAATGATTAAACTATCATTTTTGATACTGAAACTTCGAATAGCCTCGTTTTCTCCTACTTTTTTACCTGTCATTTTTCTTGCTTCCTCACTCGATGATCTTGTTTTGTTAAAATAGGTTTGAAGTGTAGTCAACAAAAAAGCTTGTTTTTCCTGTTTGTTTTGAGCCCAAATGGAAGAGCTTAATAACAAGAATGCGAATAATAGGGTAAGAGTTTTCATAGGCTATTTGATTTAATTGAGCCTTTATCATGATAATAAAGGCTCCGATTTTTTATAATTGAGCAATAATCTGCCCTAACTTCTCATAACTCAATATCATGGAACGTAAATTGTGGTAATTTATTTTCCATGAATGAGACATATGTCGCCAAATGGGTTCGCCTTCTCTTGTCATCAATGGCCACCATTCTCCTGTATTGTAATTGATCATTTTATCAAAGACAAAACGATGTACTTGTTCGTGAGCTTTTACAAATTTTTCGTCTTTTGTCAATAAATAGGCATCTAGCATACCAATAAGCATTTCAGCTTGTTGCCAAAATTCTTTCTCTTTGTCATAAACCTGTCCTTCATGTGATCCTTCTACATAAACTCCACCGTATTCCCAATCGATCCCATTTTCCATGGAATGATAAAAGGCCTTTTTTAGAGAATCCATGTAATCATTTACATTAAAACCACCCACTTTTAAGGCATGCATCAACAACCAACCAAATTCGGAATTATGTCCATAAGAAGTGTTGTCAATGGCAGAAGCTTTTTGACCACCCTCAGCAAAGCGGTCCCAACCCCAAACAATATCAAATTTGATTTGCGGTGCCACATCCCAATTCGCCCAAAATTGTGGAACTCCTGTTCCGTATTGTGGGTGCATTACTTTACTGATTAAAATATCAATCGACTCTTTCAATTTTCTGCGATGCACTTCTTTGCCACTAGCCTCGTACAAGGTAGTGAATGCCTCCATTAGGTGCATGTGAACATCCAATGTTTTACGATCTCCTCCTGGTGAACCTTCTCCCATCAATTCCCATTTGTCTGAAAAGAATTCCCAATAACCTCCATAATTGGTATCCACCGCATATTTTTGTAATAAATCAAAAACCTTTTCTGCATATTCTAATCCAATCGGATCTCCAGTTGCTAAGGTATATTCACTCAAAGAATAAATAGCAAAGCTATGTCCATAACCAATTTTTTGACGGTTAGTAGCTTCTCCTTTGCGATTCATCATCCAATAAAAACCACCATTTTCCTCGTCCCACATTTTTTCTAACAAAAATTTCACCCCATGTTCCGCCATTTCTTTCATGATCGGACCGCCAAATCCATGACGATATGCTTGGGAATAGCTAAAGACAGAACGTGTTTGTGCAATCAATGATTTTTCATCCTCCCCTGAATCTTCTCCAAATTCATTGAAATGGGTCAAAAAACCTCCATAGGTTTTGTCAACGGTTCTTTTTGTCCAAAAGGGGATTAAATGACTTTCGGTATACGTTTTAATCTCTTGTTGTAGTGCTTGTAAATTCGCTTTATTCATTGTTTTTTAGGTTTAGATTTTTTATTTCTTCAGGACTCGCAGATCCTGTTTCTCCGATTTTATGTATGCTAATGTTGGCACAAATGCTGGCAAATTCGCAAGCGATTTCAATGGATGCTCCTGCTGCTTTAGCTGCGCAAAATGCAGCAACGACCATATCTCCAGCACCAACAGTGTCAATAGGGCCATTTAATGTTAAACTTTTTTGCCAATGGAAATTTTCTTTGTCTGCATAAATGAGTCCAAGAGCTCCTAATGTTAAAAGAACACCTTTGTTTCTTTGCTGGCACCACTTTTTAACTTCTAATTCTAATAAAGTAGGGTTGCCGAAAATGGAAGGATCTAAGGCAAATAAACTAGCAAATTCATTTTCATTGACTTTTAAAATCACATCATTGGCATTTGCTCCTAAACTCCTTAAATCGGCAATGCTAGCTATTTTCTTATCCTTTATGGCTTTTTGCAATTTTATGAGGGCATTTTGCGACAATAGTGGATATAAAAATTGTTCATTGATCACCACAAAATCAAAGCTTTGTATTTGTTCGATCAAAGCATCAATTAACCGATCTGTTTCCATTTCGATTTCTTTTTTTTGTGTTCCAAAGTCGATTCGATTCAATTCAACTCCTTGAAACATCGGTTTGGAATAGGTCGCTGTATCAATATGAGCTAATTGTTTCAATTGATTTGAATTAATGCCGCTTTTTTGGCACAAATGAATCATTTCTCTGCCAAATAGATCTTCTCCAATGATTCCAAATGCGTGTGCTCTTATGCCTAATGTTGAGAGGTTTTTGCAAACATTTCCAGCTCCACCCAAGGCAGTTTTGGGTTCTCTTGCCCAAAAAACTTCTTTATTGGTTTCAATGGATATTTCACCTGTTGATTGTTGTTCTTGGAAATAAAAATCGACGGCAAAGTCCCCAATGACAGCAATTTTCAAATCTTTTAAGGCAATTAATAAATCGGTTAATTGAGTTGTTTTCATTTTTAAAATTGCAATTTGGATATTCTTGGGTGTTTCATGATGGCTTTCGTAAAAAGTCGATGACTTTTCTCAGAACCCTGTAAAGTTGATTTTAAGGTATAATCTGGTTTGGCAATCGTCCATTGTTGATTAATGACCTTTAATTTATTTCTCTTTATTAATGCCTCAACTTCTTCGTATTCCATTTCTTGGGTATCGAATTCAATTGAATAATCTTTTACTTGATTTAATTTCTCTATATAATTCTGTAAAAAAATGAGGCCTGTTAAAATGACGATTACCAAAAATGTACTGATAAATGCTAACTCGATATAACCAGATCCAATGGACATTCCCAAAGCAGAAACAATCCAAATGGTGGTTGCTGTGGTAATCCCATTGACCCGATTATTTTCTTTGAAAATAACTCCTGCGCCTAAAAAACCAATACCTGTAAGAATGTTGGCCGCTATTCGATCGTTACTTCCAACTCCAATTTTGATGGATAAAATAGTAAAAATACATGAACCTGTACAAACCAAAATCATGGTTCTTAGTCCTGCAGATTTAGATTTATATTCTCGCTCAATTCCTATAATTGCTCCAATAGCAATGGATAGCAAGACGTATAGGATTTCTTGTTGCATCGTTTCAATAGGTTTTATTATTTAAATTTGGCCAAATTGTATGAACTAAACAAAAAATAAACGCCTTTTTCGTAAATTTGCACCTTGTTAATTTTCAAAATTTAAATTTATCCCCTTGGCTTTAATTAAATCTATTTCTGGAATTCGTGGTACTATTGGTGGTCGCCCTGGAGAGGGACTAAGTCCCATAGATGTAGTAACTTTTGCAGCGGCTTATGGTACTTGGTTGAAAAGTGCAAATCATACTTCCAATACCATTGTGTTAGGTCGTGATGCACGAATTTCTGGATCAATGGTTTCTTCCTTGGTAGCAAATACCTTAATTGGTTTAGGATGGGATGTTTTGGATATTGGTTTATCGACAACGCCAACAGTTGAATTAGCGGTGCCTTGGACAAAAGCTGCAGGAGGTATTATTATTACCGCTAGCCATAATCCAGCACAATGGAATGCTCTTAAATTGTTGAATAGCCAAGGTGAATTTATCTCTGATGCAGACGGTAAAGCGATGTTGGAAATAGCTTCCTCCAACGATTTTGTTTTCGCGGAGGTGTTATCTTTAGGATCAATCAAGCAAGATGATTCCTTTTTAGATCAACATATCCAGCATGTATTGGATTTGCCATGGGTGGATCGCAATGCCATAGAAAAAGCTAATTTCAAGGTGTTGGTAGATGCTGTGAATTCAACAGGAGGGATTGTTGTACCAAAATTATTAAATGCCTTGGGTTTGAATCAGGTGGATGTGATTTTTGGTGAAGCAGATGGACATTTCGCACATAATCCAGAGCCTCTTCCTGAGAATTTAACGGAAATGATTTCAAAAATGAAATCTGGAAATTATGATTTAGGTATCGTCGTTGATCCTGATGTGGATC
This sequence comes from Aquirufa sp., assembly GCA_046073945.1. GTDB lineage: Bacteria > Bacteroidota > Bacteroidia > Cytophagales > Spirosomataceae > Aquirufa. Next base: position 6,376 of record JBJTNH010000054.1, read on the forward strand.
GTTTGTGTTTTATCAATGAAGATGGAACTCCTTTTGGAGAAGAATATACCCTAGTGGCTGTGGCCGATTACGTTCTTTCTAAACAAAAAGGAAATACCGTTTCCAATCTTTCATCGACAAGAGCTTTGCGGGATGTAACTAATCAGCATGGGGGAGAATATTTTGCTGCTGCGGTGGGAGAGGTGAATGTAGTGAATCAAATGAAAGCTCAAAATGCTATCATTGGAGGGGAAGGTAATGGAGGAGTGATTTTTCCTGAATCACATTATGGAAGAGATGCTTTGGTAGGAATTGGTTTGTTTTTGACTCATTTGGCTAACAAGGGAATCAAAATCTCTGAATTGCGTGCTTCGTATCCCAATTATGTGATGTCTAAAAATAAAATAGAATTATCGCCCGCATTGGATGTAGATTTGATTTTGTCGACCATTGCAAAAGAATACCAGCAATTTCCAGTCAACACCATTGACGGTGTTAAAATTGATTTTCCAAACGGCTGGTTGCATTTAAGAAAATCCAACACGGAACCGATTATACGTATATATGCGGAAGCTCCGACAGAGCAAGAAGCCAATGATTACGCTCAACAAATTATACAGGCGATCAAGAAAATTGCCAATATTTAAATATATGCCTAGTTCATCAACGACCAACAAACAACCAATTTATCTCGATAATGCGGCCACAACGCCTATTGACCCCCAAGTTTGGGAGGAAATGAAACCGTATTTTGAAGATTTTACAGCTAATCCTTCTTCGATTCATTCACATGGAAGAAAGGCAAAAGTAGCGGTTGAAAAAGCCAGAAAAACCATTGCTGGAATCCTAAATGCTTCTCCTTCTGAAATATTTTTTACTTCGGGTGGAACCGAGGCGGATAATACAGTTATTCAATCTGCGGTGTTGTATGGGGGAAGAAAAACAATCATTACTTCACCTTTAGAGCATCATGCGGTTCTACATACAGCAGAGGCTTGGGCTAAATTAGGATTGGTAGAGCTGAAGTTGGTAAAAGTGAATGAGATGGGCGATATTGATTTGACTCATTTAGAAGATTTATTGAAAGAAAGTCCCGATGCTTTGGTAAGTTTAATGCATGGGAATAATGAAATAGGTAATCTATTGGATTTGCATCTGGTAGGTCAATTGTGCCAACAATATGGTGCTTTATTTCATTCCGATACTGTACAAACCATGGGGCATTATGTGCATGATGTGCAAACTTTGCCAGTTGATTTTTTGGTCGGAGCTGCGCATAAGTTTCATGGACCCAAAGGAATTGGATTTTTATATGCCAAAGCAGGGGTGAAATTTAGTCCTTTGTTACATGGTGGAGCTCAAGAGAGAAATCAAAGAGGAGGAACGGAAAATGTATATGGAATGATTGGTATTGCCAAGGCCTTGAGTATCGCTTATGCAGAAATGGCTGATCATCAGGCATATATAAAAGGATTGAAGTCGTATTTCATAGAAAAATTAAAAGAAAATTTTCCAGGAATTGAATTCAATGGTCGCTCAGGAGAAATTGAAAATAGTTTGTATACGGTCTTGAATGTACGTTTCCCGAACATCGCAGATGGAGATATGTTGTTGTTTCAATTGGATATTGCTAAAATCTCTGTTTCCGGCGGAAGTGCTTGTTCTAGCGGAACCTCCATCGGCTCACACGTATTATCAAGTTTAAATCCAGAGGCAACCGGCGCTGCCGTTCGCTTCTCTTTTTCTAAATACAACACCAAAGAAGAAATTGATCGAGTGATAGAGGAGTTGAAAAAGTTGTAGAAAAGAGATGAGAGGGATGTATGATGTAAGATGTATGATGTATGAGGATCCTAAATTCAACATTCCTCTTACATCTTACTTCTTATATCAATCAATACGCTCTTGCAAACACAACTCGTTTTCTAGAAGGATTACCAGTTAAGATACATTTTCCAGCTTCTTCTTTCGCGTCTAAAGGAATGCAACGAATGGTTGCTTTGGTTAATTCTTTGATTTTTTCTTCTGTCTCAGAACTTCCATCCCAGTGTGCCGAAAGGAATCCGCCGTTTTCGATTTTTTCTTGGAATTCTTCCCAAGTATTTACTTCATGGGTATTTTCTTTTCTGAATTGTAAGGCTTTTTGATAGATTTTTGATTGAATATCCTCTAAAGTATCTATGACAATTTGATCAATACCTTCAAAAGGTAAACTTGTTTTTTCTCTAGTATCTCTTCTCGCCATTTCAATGGTTCCATTTTCAATATCGCGATTACCGATAGCTAAACGAATAGGGACACCTTTTAATTCATATTCAGCAAATTTGAAGCCAGGACTTTGGTTGTCAGCGGTATCAAATTTGACAGAAACGCCATACTTTTTCAAGGTTTTTACCAAAGGATCTACTTTGGCTTTGATGTTATTCAATTGTTCTTCACCTTTGTAGATAGGAACAATGACCACTTGAATAGGAGCTAATTTAGGGGGTAAAACCAATCCCTGGTCATCTGAATGCGCCATGATTAAAGCACCCATTAAGCGAGTGGATACACCCCAAGAAGTACCCCAAACAAATTCTTGTTGGTTTTCTTTGTTCAAAAATTTCACATCAAATGCTTTGGCAAAATTTTGACCTAAAAAGTGTGAGGTACCCGCTTGTAATGCTTTACCATCTTGCATCATGGCTTCGATACAATATGTATCTTCCGCTCCAGCGAAGCGCTCATTGGCTGTTTTCTTGCCTTTTAATACAGGCATTGCCATGAATTCCTCCGCAAAAGTGGCATATACTTCTAGCATTTGTTCCGTTTCAGCCACTGCTTCTTCTTTCGTTGCATGGGCTGTGTGGCCTTCTTGCCACAAAAATTCTGCTGTACGTAGAAATAAACGAGTACGCATTTCCCAACGAACCACATTGGCCCATTGATTGATTAATAAAGGTAAATTTCTGTAAGATTGAATCCAGTTTTTATAAGTGGACCAAATGACCGTCTCAGAAGTTGGACGAACAATTAATTCTTCTTCTAATTTTGCTTCCGGATCCACAATCACACCGCCACCATTTGGGTCATTTTTTAATCGATAATGAGTGACAACCGCACATTCTTTGGCAAATCCTTCTACGTGTGATGCCTCTTTGGAAAGGTAAGATTTTGGGATAAATAAAGGGAAATAGGCATTGCTGTGGCCTGTTTCTTTAAACATATCATCCAAGGCTCTTTGCATCTTTTCCCAAATAGAATAACCATAAGGTTTAATGATCATGCAGCCACGTACTGCGGAACTTTCTGCAAGGTCAGCACGTTTTACTAATTCATTGTACCATTCTGAATAATTTTCTGCTCGGGTTGGTAGGGATTTACTCATAAATATTTTGGGTATATCGTAATTTTATAGACTTTATTTCGTTTTATTTGTAGTGTTTTTTATAAAAACTGTCCTAAGGAATGCAAAGATACATGATTCAGCTTAGTAATTATTCATTTAAACCCTTAATCACTATGAAAAGTACATTTAGACTTACCCTGACCTTGTTTGTGTTATTTGTTTTGGAAGGTTGTATTACTATTCAAGTTACTCCTGATTCATCTGCGGCTAAAACTGTTTCGGATGATTTGTATGATGCGCCTGTTAGAAGTTCATCTGTGAATCGTAAACCGAAAAAAGAAGAATATGTCGACTTAGATGATGAGTCAACAATCATAGAAGAAGAAGAGGGTTTGGCACAACAATCTACTTTTTTGAATTCTAGAAGTGTTTATCAAAATAATTATAATCAAGGATTTAATGATGGATTTTCAAGAGGGGTGTTCACTGCTTCTCCTTGGAACAATTGGTATTCAAATCCCTATGTTTCTTTCGGATTGACTTTCGGTAATCGATGGACTTCTCCATTGAATGCTTATTATGATCCTTATTACAGCAGTTTTTACAGTCCTTACTCCAATTTTGGATATATGGGAGGATTTAATTCTTATGGTTTAGCTTATAGTTCTTTTTATGACCCATTCTTAGTAAATCGAATGGTGTATTCTTCTTACTATGGGTATGGATTTGGTGGATTTGGTTTTGGGAATATGTATAATCCATACAATTATTATAGTGCCTTTGGTGCTGGATATTATAGCAATTACAATGCTTATAATTATGGCTATAACCAAGGATACAACAATGGATCGTATAATTCACAAGTGGAACCTGTTCAAAGAAGAAATGTAGGTCCAAGAGAAGATCGCGGTTCAAATCGTTATAACGAAAATAATTATAATAGTAGCCCTCGTCAGTCGAGTAATCAATACAATTCTCAAGGGACAAATCAATCTAGATCAACGAGCAATTATAACAGCTCAACGGTGAATAATCAACCTAGAAATTCATCCAATTCCAATGAATCTTACTCTGCTCCAGCTAGAAGAAATTCCAATGTAGAATACACCAGACCAGTTGATAATTCTAGATCGAATCAACAACAGTCGAATTTCAATTATACACCATCCACTCAATCTTATGGTGGGGGAAGTAGTAGCGGAGGCAGTGTTGGGGGAAGTAGCGGGGGAGGATCATCAAGAGGACCACGATAAATCAATATATAACATGAAAAAAATCTTCATTATCCCATTTATATTAATGGGTTTTGTTCAAATGGGATTTGGACAAATTTATTCATACCCCAATTTGGTAAAAAACTTTTCTAGCACCTATGCTACCGGAACCGCAAGAATGCAGGCTTTGGGAGGTTCGCACAGTGTTTTGGGTGCTGATTTAAGTTCAATCGCTGGTAATCCAGCAGGTTTAGGTTTTTATACGCGTTCTGAGTTGGGAATAAGTTTAGGCTTACAAACGGCCAAGACATCTAGTTCTTATTTGGGACAAAACAGCTCCGCTGATGAATCACAATTTCACATTCCCACATTTGGCTTGGTCATTGCCAGTGAACAATTCGAAGACAGGGATTGGAATGGGTCATTTGGATTAGGCTATTCTCGACAAGTTTTGTTTAATCAGCCAATATCTATTGTAGGAACGAATAATAGAAGTTCTATTCTTGATAGTTTTATTGAGAGTGCTAATGCAAAAAATGCTACTGGTGCTAGTTTAGATGCCGAATATGATTCCTATTCGAATACAGCGGATAGTCCTGAGGCAGTTGCTTATCAGGCATATTTAATCAATCCCAGCTCAACTGGAGGGAAACCCTTTAATCGTTTTGAACCTAATTTGCCAACTAAACAAATGGGCATTGCTTCGAATGAAGGTGCTTTTACTCAGTGGGATTTTAGTTATGGTGCCAATTACCTGAATAAATTTTATATTGGTGGGGGCTTACATTTTGGTAAAATTGTTTCCACCTCTACTACCAATTGGTTGGAAGAATTTGTAGGCGCGAAATATGTCAATGGATTGAATTATCAAGAGAAATTGACCACTTCTGGTTCTGGACTATCTGCTTCCATTGGTGCTATTTACAAAGTTAGTTCTTCGCTAAGAGTCGCTTTATCGTTTCAGTCACCAATGTATTTTGATATCATGAATGAAAAGTTGGAAGGTAAATTAAGTCCAGATGTGAAAGGCATTCCTTCCTATGATCAATACAATGCTCCCATTTTAATTACCAATGTAAAACCTGTTCTTTTAACGACAAACGAGTTTTCTTATCACATGAAAACACCTCTGAAACTTTCAGGTGGCGTAGCCTATTTCATCGGTAAAAAAGGATTTTTGAGTGCTGATTTTGAATTTGTAAATTATACAGGAATGGGTGTGAGTACTTCTGAATTGACTTTAGCTCAAAATCAAAATTTCAAGGATAAAAACACCAATTTGATTAATAAGTATTTCCAGTCGGTAGTGAATATTAAATTAGCGGCTGAATTTAGAGTACTTCCTCAATTGAGTGTAAGAGGTGGAGTTGCTCAATTTGGTAATGCCTATTCAAGTACGTATGATCCGATTGACAGAACCTTCACTCAATTCTCTGGTGGTATCGGTTATAAATCCGCTGAATTTTATATTGATCTAGCAGGAATTTACAGATCCGGCAACGATGCTTATACACCATATACTTTATCCAACGCTGCCGACTATGGTTCTGCGACTTTGAAATTCAGCAATATGCAATTGATGGTTTCTACGGGGATATATTTTTAGGAGAGGAGAAAGGTAAGAGGTAATAGGTAAGAGGTAAAAGAGAAAAGAGAAAAGAGAAAAGAGAAAAGAGAAAAATACCTATTACCTTTTACCTCTTACCTATTACCTCTTACCTCATCAATACGCTTCCAACAACCAAAGCAATTGATTAACACTTATTTCTCCATCTACTTGAATGTCTGCTTGTTTGTAGAAGGGTAGACGTTCTTCATAGGTTTTTTTGATGGAGGCAATGACCACTTCTTCACTTTGAGATTTATCTAAAAGGGGGCGATTATTTCCTTGAACTTTATACAATCTTTTGGCTAAATCATCCAATTCAACATTCAAGAAAATGCTGATGCCATGCTGTTTGATGTAGTCCATGTTTTCATGAAAACATGGGACACCACCACCCGTTGCAATGACCATTGATTGGTCAGGATGAAAGCCGCGTAATGTCTTGCGCTCCAATTCTCTAAAATGAGCTTCTCCTTGATTTGAAAATATTTCTGAAATAGTTTTTTGTTCTCTTGTTTCAATCAATTTATCCATATCAGTAAAAGTATAGCCGGGTAAATTTTTAGCTAACTCTTTTCCTAAAGTACTTTTACCAGAGGATGGCATTCCTATTAAATAAATATTTTTCATTCTTGCACTGTTGTTAAACTTTGTTGAATTTCATTCGCATCAGGTAGCTTGTAAGCAGACCATTTTCCTTTTACTGTTCCATTACTGATCAACCATAGTCCTGGATTAGAGCGAATCATTGTTTTTAATACCTTGGTGTCTGCCGATAAGGCTGGAAAACTCAATTGGTATTCATGTCTTAATTCATTGATTTCTTCCGTAGGAGCGGCACTGACTAACCAAGTGCTAATTCCTTTGTTTTCTAATGCTTTTGCTAAGATTCCGATTTCTTTCAAAGCATCTACTTTGGCATGATGCACATTCGGCATGATGACCATTAGTTTGTTGCCTTTGAAACTCTCTTTGGTGTAATCTGTCGTGTCGTTATCTGCCCAAATTTTATAATCAGTAATCAATGGCCTTGCTTCTTTTTCATTAATTGCCTCCATCGATACAAATTTGGCTGTAGTGTCTGTTGGCATGGCATCAAGTTCCACCTCCTTACCATCCACGATGTAGTGATATTTGAATTTTAGTTCCTCTCTCGATTTCATGTTATTGGGAATGTTTTCCCCAATAGCATAAGCTAAACCATCGTTTATTGGTAAAAAGAAATAACTATAAATACCTAAGCCCACACTTAAAATAGTGCTCAAAATCACCCATTTAAATGCTCCGTTATTTGATTTTTGTTGAATTCCAAAACTGGTTAAAAATGTAAGAAATATCAAAACGATGTCTTTCCCAAATGAAGTCCATGGAGTAAGTTTGATGGTTTCTCCAAAACAACCACAATCCGTTATTTTGTTATAATAGGCAGAATAAAAGGTTAGAAAACTGAAAAATATCAATAATGCTAATATACTCCAAAGGATTTGTTTGCTTTTGTAGTTCAGCCAGAGCGCGATGACTAAGATGATTTCCAAACTGCTCAGAATGATAGAAAGCGGTAGGGCAAATGGAATCCAAAATTTCCAAAATCCAGCCATCATTGGAAAATCCATTGAAAATACATCAAAGTATTCTTCCAGTTTCAATTGCGTACCAATGGGGTCATTCAGTTTGATTAATCCTGAAAAAAGGAAAATACTGATAAGTACGAATTTCGCGATTTGGCTAATAGATTTCATTTGGCTCGATTTATTGTTGTGCGGATTGCATCTGTTCTTCTTTCAATTTAATCAAGCAAAATACTGCGTAATTTAACATATCTTGATAATTCGCTTCAACACCTTCAGAAACCAAAGTGACACCTTGATTGTCTTCGATTTGTTTCGTTCTAAAAATTTTCATCAAAATCAAATCCGTCATGCTTGCAATGCGCATATCACGCCACGCCTCTCCATAATCATGGTTTTTATTTCGGAGTAATTCCAATGTGATGTCTACCTGTTGGTCGTAGAATGCACTGATTTCCTCATGGCTAAATTCCATTTGATCCGAGTGCTCAAGTGATTTTTGGATCAAAGCTATGATGCAATAATTGATGATTCCAATGAACTCTCCCTCAATGCCATCCTGTATTTTCTGATGTCCTTTTTCTTGAATCGATCGGATGCGTTGTGCCTTGATGAAAATCTGGTCTGTAAGGCTTGGTAATCGTAAAATTCTCCAGGAAGTACCGTAATCTTTGTTTTTTTTATCAAACAAGGCTTTGCAGTATGAAATTACTTGTCGATATTCGATTTCGGTTTGGGAAGGCTGTAAGTCCCTATTCATAAAAACTGGATTAAATTACAAAGCTTATATTTTTTCAGACTACAAAAATATTCAAATTATCCTAAAATTCTAAATTCATTTGAGTTGGATTCACTTTTTCCTACATTTTTTGCCATTCGAACTAAACTAGGCTTACTCAATTTGGAAATTCCCGCAATTATGGGGATTTTAAACGCCACTCCCGATTCTTTTTTTACACATAGTCGGGTAGATTCAGTAGAATTTGCTTTGAATCAAGCAGCGGAAATGATTCAAGAAGGAGTTAGCATCTTAGATATTGGCGGGCATTCTACTCGCCCAGATGCAGCCCCTGTTTCAGAGCAAGAAGAAATCGATCGGGTAGTCCCGATTATCGAGGCATTGTCTGTCAATTTTCCGGAAATTATTCTATCCATTGATACCTATCGATTGAAGGTTGCGAAAGCATCATTTCAAGCTGGGGCACATATTTTTAATGACATAGGTTCAGGAAATATGGATGATGGGATTTTCGATTGGATTTGTGAAAATCAAGTTCCTTACATTTTGACACATAGCGTAGGGCAGTTTGAGGAGGTGCATCAAATTCCCGATTATTCACATTTTATGGAGGATGTGATAGCTGATTTACTGAAAAAAGTTCAATGGTTAAGAGGGAAAGGTTTGAAGGATTTAATCATTGATCCAGGATTTGGTTTTTCTAAAACCTTGGAACAAAATTATGAGATGTTGGCACAATTAGGGCAATTTAAGTTATTGGGTGCTCCAATATTGGTGGGAGTTTCAAGGAAATCCATGATAACGAAATTATTAGGAATTAGTGCCAATGACTCTTTGAATGCGACAAGCGCTTTACACATGGCTGCTTTGTTAAAAGGAGGTAATATTTTGCGTGTGCATGATGTTAAGGAAGCAAAAGAAGTAGTTGATTTATTTCAAAAATTAAAAGAAAATGGTTTATCCAATTTATAAAAACAATGCTTGGTTAAAATCAGAGGAGGTATTTGTTAGCTTGCAAGATGTTGGCTTTTTGAGAGGTTTTGGTATTTTTGATTTCTTTCGAATCATGACGGGAAAGCCTGTTTTTCTTTCTGATCATTTGGACCGATTTTTATCTTCAGCAGATAAAATGGGAATTCAACACGAGTATTCCAAAGAGCAACTGGGGCAATTAATTGCTGAATTGGCTGGCATGTCGAAAGATGAATGTTTGGGGGTTAAAATGATTTTAACTGCTGGAGATAGTTTAAATGGTTTTGATCCGATAGGACAATCTAATTTATATATTTTACCCCAAGTTTTTACTTTCGCAGATCCTGAAAAAGGAATGAAATTAATGAGTTTTGAGTTTCAAAGAGAAATGGCTGATATCAAATCATTGAATTATGCCTTTGCCTTGCGAAATTGGAATCAAGTAAAAGCCAATGGTTTTGACGATGTAATTTATCATACGCCCGAAAATGGAGTTTCTGAATCTTCTCGGAGTAATTTGTTCTTTGTGAAAGAGGGTGTTTTTCATACTCCTCAATCGAATATTTTGGAAGGGATTACAAGAAAGTATGTGATGGATTTGATCCAACAAAAATACACCTTGAAATTAGGGGATTTTAGTTTGGAGGAATTCAAACAAGCAGATGAGGTTTTTATAACTGGTAGCACCAAACGTATCGTCCCCATTACACAAATTGACAATCAGGTAATTAATTCAGGAAAAAGAGGGCCTTATACGGAGGAGTTGTTTGGGAGGTTTGATGTAAGATGTATGATGTATGATGTATGAGGAATGTAGAATTGAGAATGTAGAATTAAGAATGAGAATTTTCGAATTAAACATCCCGTAGGGATGATAATTATTATAGCCATGGATTTTAATCCACGGAATAAATAGAAAAATTGTGGCTTCGAGAGCCTCAGCCACTGCGATTAAAGCAACAGCCCCGCCATAGGTCTCTTACCTCTTACCTCATACCTCCTCGTCTTCCAATAAACTATCATAAAACTGAGCAGTGCATATATTTGTGTAGGGGATTAACCATAAAAAGCCGATTCCCAATGTGAAAATGCATAAAATCCCAAGGACAAAAAACCTCAGCCAAAGTTTAAATAATTGCCATTTGTGTCCTTTCATCATTTGTTTACTTTGACTGATAGCATCCAAGGAACTGATAGTTGGATTATCCACCAAAATATAATACGTCATGGAGTAGGATAGCGCAGCGATGATGCCTGGAATAATGAATAGGAGCGTCCAAGCCAAGGTGAAAATAAAAATGATAATATTGGTGGCCAGAAATACAAAAAAGCGATTTAAATCCCGAAATCCATCGAAAATTAATTCGATTTCTGCTTTATATCCACGGACTAAATATATACTGAAAATAGCAGCACCAAAGGAAAAGGCTCCAGCTAAAAGAATCGAAAAAATATATCCTGTATGGATTTTTGTAGTAGTATTTGAAAATGCTGTTGAATTTAAAAAGGGTAAATGATCTTCCAAATCTATTGGAAAATGATAAATATTTTGTGTAAAATATTGGATGGAGGAATTAAGAAGGAAAATGATTAAAAAGGCTAAAATAGCGAGCAGCCAATTTCCTGAAAGCTTTTTTCTTGCTGCAGCGGTTATTTCTGAATTAGTCATAAGGTATAGGTTAAGATTATTGTCAGAAATATAGACGAATTTTCTGAAATTTCTTATTTCTATTAAGAATAAAAACTTGGTGTCTTTGTGTTAAAATGAATGGTTTAACACAAAGGCACCACGTTTTCTCTTTTCTCTACGCGATCACCACCGCATTACCACTTTCTACGTCTTGTTCTACTACCTTGTATTTGACGTTTTCTTTGATCGATCCGTCTTTGTATTGAACAGTTACGCGTTGATTTCTATCGGCAATTTTGATGGCTTGGCGTGGTGCAACTCGTTCCGCACTTCGCTCTTGTGTATCATAATATTCCTGCTCATCTCCTGCACCTTGATTCGCTAATCCACCCAATAAGGATGATAATGCCTCGTCTTTGCTCGTTTTTAATTTAGGAGCCTTTTCTTTTGGTGCTTTGGCAGCTTGATTGGTTTCGTGAACTTCCGGAATTTCCGCTCTCAAGACAAAACTGATTGTGTCACTATTTACTCGCGCTACAAAACGTTGGAATAAATTAACCGCTTCAAATTTGTAAATCAATAAAGGATCTTTTTGCTCAAATACCGCATTTTGAACTGATTGTTTTAAATCGTCCATTTCACGTAAATGCTCTTTCCACTCTTGGTCAATCAAGGTCAAAGTGATGAATTTCTCCATCTCAGTTACCACTTCTTTACCTTTGGAATCAATCGTTTTTTGTGCATCTACCACAATGCCTGTCATCCAATTACCATTACTGATCGGTACCTGAATGCCTGAAAAACCTTGACGGATAGCCTCTTGAGCCACATTAATTACCTGTTTAGCAATTAATTCATTCTTGGCTTTGTAATGTGCCTCTGCCGCTGTAAATAATTTCTCTGTTTTAACATCGACAGATAATCTTGGGAATTCATCTGCACCAATTGGAGGTTCCATTCCCAATAAATCAATGACTTTCAATTCCAATTCTTCGTAATTATTGAAATTGGTAGATAAATCTTGACAAACATCAAATAAAGTGTTAACAATATCCAACGATAATCTTTCTCCAAATAATGCGTTTTGACGACGTTTGTAAATCGCATTACGTTGGTAGTTCATCACATCATCGTATTCCAATAATCGCTTACGAATACCAAAGTTATTTTCTTCTACTTTTTTCTGTGCTCTTTCGATGGATGAAGTAATCATCGAGTGCTGAATCACTTCTCCTTCTTCCATGCCCAAACGATCCATGACCTTCGCAATTCTGTCTGAACCAAACAAACGCATTAAGTTGTCTTCCAAGGAAACGAAGAATTGAGAAGAACCCACATCCCCCTGACGACCCGAACGACCTCTCAACTGTCTATCCACACGTCTCGACTCATG
>JBJTNH010000055.1:0-3472 GCA_046073945.1 Aquirufa sp.
ACCACAATGGTCGCATCAGTCATTCCTGCAATAATTCGATTCCGAAGTGGAAAATACCTTGAATCCGGTTTTTCATGAATGGGATGCTCGGAAATCAATGCGCCTAAATCCATTATTTTATCAATGTATTTCTTGTGTTCATAAGGATAAATAAAATCAAAGCCACCAGCCAAAACAGCAATATTGGGAATATTATTTTCGATACAAAATTGATGCATACTAATATCAATTCCATAAGCCAAACCACTGACAAAGACCACATTTTGAACTTTTGATTGCAGAACTAATTCCTTGGTAACTTTTTTTCCATATTCTGTAGCTTTACGTGTACCAACCACAGCTAGCATTTTAGCATGATTTAATTCATTGACTCCTTTGGAATATAATAACAATGGAGAATCATATAAATACTTTAAACGACTAGGATAAGAATCATCTAAATAGAAATTCACATCAACTCCATTTTTCTGACAATTTAGATAAATCTCTTCGGCAAGAATTCGATAAGATTTATGATGAATTTCTTGACTGATTGTTCTAGAAATATTCGGTATTTTCTCTAAATATTTTGCATTGGATTGAAAAATTGCTTCTGCAGAACCAACATAGGAGATTAATCTTCGAGCGCGGATATCACCCAATTGAGGAATTAAAGTAAGTGCTATTTGTAAAATTTTGTTTTGATCAGTGGGAGGCATTATGTTGAATTTATTGCCCCAAGGTATTTAATTATTCCCCTAAATCATTGCGAATAACTTGTAAAAAATCACGAATTTCAGTTAGTTGATAAATTAAGCTATTATTTTCATTTTTAGGTACACCTTTGTTGTTAATTGCTAATTTTGCACCTTCAATGGTTAATCCTTTTTTATCTATTAAATCCACTAAAACCTGTATTTTCTCAATATCAGAAGGAGTATATTTTCGAATACCACTGGATCTTCTTTTAGGCACTAAATGAGGGAATTGCGTTTCCCAATACCTGATTTTAGAAGTTTTGATTCCAAATAAATTGGCAACTTCAGAAATTAAATAATATTGCTTGTCGAATTCCATACCAAAGAATTAAAATAATGAAAGCTCCAAAATCAAGAATTCAGATAAAATACACTAATTTTGTACTCCATTTGCTTAAAAACAAATAGGAATAATCAAATTTACCCATTTTTTTCAAACTTTACCCAATGACCTCACCGGAGATCCGCCAGAAGTTTTTAGATTTTTTTAAATCAAAAGGACACCTTATCGTACCTTCAGCACCATTAGTGGCTAAGAATGACCCTACCCTATTATTCAATAATTCAGGTATGGCTCAATTTAAAGACTTTTTCTTAGGAAATGGGACTCCACCATCAAATAGAATTGCTGATACTCAAAAGTGCTTAAGGGTTTCTGGAAAACACAATGATCTTGAAGATGTAGGATTTGACACCTATCATCATACAATGTTCGAAATGTTAGGTAACTGGTCATTTGGAGATTATTTCAAAAAAGAGGCATTAAACTGGTCTTGGGAGTTATTAACCGAAGTTTTTCAATTACCCAAGGATCGAATTTATGTGTCTGTTTTTGAAGGTAATGAACAAGATGGTGTACCATTTGATCAAGAAGCCTTTGACATTTGGAAAAGCATAGTTGGTGAAGACCGAATTATTTTTGGAAATAAAAAGGATAATTTCTGGGAAATGGGTGAAACTGGGCCTTGTGGGCCTTGTTCAGAAATACATATTGATTTAAGAAATCAGGATGAAGTTGATAAAATTCCTGGAAAATCGTTGGTAAATGCCGACCACCCTCAAGTGGTAGAAATTTGGAACAATGTGTTTATGCAGTTTGAAAGAATGGCGGATGGCTCTTTGGTTCCTTTGCCTTCCAAACACGTAGATACAGGAATGGGCTTTGAGCGTCTTTGCATGGCGATTCAAGGCAAACAATCGAATTATGATACCGATGTTTTTCAAGGAACTATTCAGTTCATCGCCGAAAAATGTGGTAAAAAATACGGAGATGAAAAATGGGCTGATATTTCTTTGCGAGTAATTGCGGATCATATCCGTGCTATTGCTTTTTGCATTGCAGATGGTCAATTACCTTCAAATGCTAAAGCTGGATACGTTATTCGTAGAATTTTACGCCGTGCTGTAAGGTACGGATATACCTATTTAGGTTTCAAAGAGCCCTTTTTACATAGCATTGTACCACTATTGGCTCAACAATTCAAAGGTGTTTTTGATGAATTAATTTCACAAGAAGCTTTTGTAGCAAAGGTTATTTATGAAGAAGAGATTTCCTTTTTAAGAACGCTTTCTACAGGTCTAATTCGTTTGGACAAATTAATGGAAGCGAGTAAAGCAAAAAACCAAAGCATTCTTTCAGGTGATGATGTGTTTGAATTAAACGATACGTATGGATTCCCTGTTGATTTAACTGCTTTAATTGCTCGAGAAAATGGAATGGATATTGATGAGCCTGGATTTAACAAAGCTTTATTGGAGCAAAAAACACGTTCCAGAAAAGACGCAGGTGCGAGTGCTGAAGATTGGGTAATTGTACGTGAAAGCGATGAAGTGAAGTTTGTAGGTTATGATGAAAATCAAACGATTACTCAAATTACCAAATATCAAAAAGTTCAAAACAAGGCTGGAATTCAATACAAAGTTGTTTTAGAAACTACTCCTTTTTATGCTGAATCTGGTGGGCAAGTGGGTGACACTGGTACTTTGTACTTCAAAAAATCAGGAACAAGTATTCAAATTTTGGATACAAAAAAAGAAAATGATTTAATCGTTCATTGGGTTTCTGATTCGAAAATTGAGCAAGTAGCCAATGAAGATGAAATTATTGCTCAAATAGACTCATTGAGGAGAAGAGCCATTACTCATAATCACAGCTCTACTCACTTAATGCAAGCTGCTTTACAAGAGGTATTAGGTTCTCATGTGGCGCAAAAAGGTAGCTTAGTGAATGAAGAAATATTACGTTTCGATTTCTCGCACTTCCAAAAAGTAAGTAATGAAGAAATCAAGCAAATTGAAGAAATTGTTAACCGAAAAATTGCAGACAATATTCCTTTGTTAGAGGAAAGAAATGTACCCATTGCACAAGCGAAAGAAAAAGGTGCCATGGCCTTATTTGGCGAAAAATATGGCGATTTTGTTCGAGTAATTACCTTTGACAAAGAATTTTCTGTGGAATTATGTGGAGGAACACACGTGCCTTCTACGGGTGAAATTGGCTTGTTTAAAATCATTTCAGAAAGTTCTGTTGCAACAGGTGTTCGAAGAATTGAGGCAATAACCTCTCAAAAGGCCTATCAATTGTTGAGCGAGCAAGAAGCGCTTTTGGATCAAATCAATGAATTATTGAAATCACCAAAAGATATTATTAAGGCTCTATCTAGCATAATTGAAAACAATTCAACTTTACAAAAAAGCATTCAGCAGTATCAATTAAAAGAAATTGGCTCATTAAA
>JBJTNH010000056.1:0-16937 GCA_046073945.1 Aquirufa sp.
TAATAATGGTAAATTAAGTCCTGTAAGTTTTGAAGAAAATTGGAGCAAAAATAAGTTTTTTTCTAAACCAAGATTTACTATTTTTAACAATGAAAAATTAGTAGAAACCGGTCAACTCTAATCAGGGAAGTACAGAGAGAAAACGGGAAAAGAGAAAAATCCGTGCCCTTTATGTTAATACAAATTCACAAAGTTTTTAAACATTAAGCCATTAAGAATCAATAAGACTGTTTTCCTAAAATTTTTCTCTCTTCTCTTTCCCAGTTTTCTCTTTTCTCTCTTCTCTTTCCCAGTTTTCTCTCTTCTCTTTTCTCTCTTCCTCAGTATTTCAAATCCCTCAAAGCATTAACATTCAACAAAGTCATTTCAGCACCTTTGATTTCAATTAATCCCTCTTTTTTAAAGTCGCTCAAGGTTCGAATGACTGATTCGGTTGCAGTGCCAACTCGGGAGGCTAAATCTTCTCTGGATAAGCGAATGCTAATTTTAGTTTGGTTCTCATTTCCATACGTTAGAGCCAAGTCATAAAGGGCTAAAGCAACTCGTTTTCGAAGAGATTGGTAGGCCATTGAAAACAACAATTGCTCGTTCTTTATTAAGTAGGAGGTTAAGGCCTTTCTAAAATGTATTTCTAAATGAATATTCGTTTTTAATAATTGATTAAAATCGGATGCCGAAAAGCTCAAAACTTTGCAATCTTCTAATGCTTCTGCACTCTCTCGGTAATTCTGATTTTCTAAAATATCCACAAAACCAAAAAAATCACCTTCATTGATAAATGAAGTTATAAAATATTTGCCTTCTTGATTGGTATGAAAGGTTTTCGCTTTCCCCTGTTGTAAATAATACAGCCGAATAGGAGAGTCGCCTTCGGAATAAATGGTATTCTTTTTATTGAAAACTTGTACTTTTTTTTCTCCTTCAAAGTTTTCGAAATCCAAAAAGCTAATGGCTTCTTTGGCTAATTCATAATCAGAGTTTTTCTCTTCGAGTTTAAAATCAATTCTTCCTATATCTTTCTTTTTCAAGCGGGATTCAATGGCTCTTAACAATTCGACTTCCTGAAAGGGTTTGGTCAGATAATCGTCAGCACCCATTTCCATTCCTTTTCGCATATCACTACGATCTGTTTTAGCAGTAAGGAAAATAAAAGGTATACTAGCTAAATTAGGCTGAGAAGAAAATACTTGCAATACCCCAAATCCATCTAAATGAGGCATCATTATATCACATATAACTAAATCTGGAAGAATTGCTTTCGCTTTTCTGACCCCTTCAATTCCATCTGAAGCTACTTCGATTTCATATCCCGATAGTTCCAATAATTCAGCCGTATTTTCACGGATATCTACACTATCTTCGATGATTAATATTTTCTTCGCCATATGTTTATAATTCAGGAAGTTGAATGATTAATTCTGTTCCTTTGTTCAGTTCGGAAATAATTTCTAAACTTCCTCCGAGCAATTTTATGTATCGATCTATCAAATGTAATCCGAGTCCTGTACCCGGAATCACAGTTGCATTACTACCTCTAAAAAAACGCTCAAAAAGATGTTTTTGATCTTCTTGACTAATTCCCATTCCTTGATCTTTAATCTTTATAATGAGACACTTTTCAGAAGAAAACACATCTATAAAAACATTTTTCTCTGAAAACTTCAAAGCATTGGATAAGCCATTAATCAATATTTTTCTTAAAATGGACAAGTCGGTATTCCATAAAACTCCTACTTGAATTTTCGATTGAATCTTCTGATTTGCCTTCTCATAAGGTTTTAGATCTAGGAGAAAATCAGTCAAAAATTCATTTAAATTGATGGGGGAAGGATGTAATTCTATGGTTCCTGATTCTAATTTTCCAACGGATAAGAATTCCTCAAGTATTTCTGTTAAATGACTTACAGAAGCTTTAATACGTTGAATATGTACATCTCTTTTAGCCTGCTCTTCTGTTAATTGATATTTTTCAATCAAAGAAGCTGAACTTAAAATGGATGTTAAAGGTGTTCTAAATTCGTGAGATGCCATTGAGACAAATCGGGTTTTTAGATCCCCCAATTCTTTTTCTTTTTGAAGGGATATTTCTAACTCTTTGGTATTTGCTTCTAATTGATCCAAGGTATTTTGTAAGGCTTGGGTTCTAGCCTCCACTTCTTCCTCCAAAGATTCATTTAATTGGTTAATTTCTTGATTTTTTAAAATCAATTCCATTTCCACCTTCCTTTTTAAAGTTACATCACTGACAAAGGCTATATGAAATAGCTGATCATTTTCTTTGAAATGGCTCAAGCTAATTTCAACTGGGAATAAGGTTTCATTTTTTCTTTTGGCCTTCAAATCCAAACCAACACCCATTGGCCTTGCTTGCGGGGATTTGATGTAATTGGCTTGATGATGCGCATGGCGATCTTTTAAATGGTTGGGAATTAACACCGAGATATTTTGCCCAATAAGCTCCTGAGCATCATAACCAAATAAATTATCAGCAAAACGATTAGATAGGATAATACGGCTTTGGGAATCAGTAACGATAATCCCGATAGCTGCTTCATTAAAAATGGCGCCGAACTGAAAATTGGAAGATAAACTTGTTTCCAAAAGATTTAATTAAAATCAAATTTAAGAAAAAGAAATAGAAGTTTTTTAAAAATGAGTTGGCTAATTCACCATCAAGGATGATATGCTCGCATTTGATGTTTAATCACATCCTCTCGATAAAAATGCACTTCCTTGAATGTTCCATTAGCATACATATTTGCTTGATCAAAAAAATGGGGTGAAGTTTTATCTCCGCTTTGGCCTCCTGCCAAAAGCGATTTGGCCTTTATTTTTGATCCAAATTCCACTGCACACACAAAACTATTTCCATTTACTCCATACCATTTTTTGGTTTTTGCCATAGGCCTGCTTGTATAGGAAGGTAACATCCCAAAAGAGGAAGATGCAAAAGGTACTGCAATACTAGCTTGTTGGTCATCAAAATTAGAAATGATTGAATTGTCTATTCGTTGAAATCGATTAAGATCGCCCCAAGAGATTTGCCAAGTGCCGAAATCTTCCTTTAGCCCTTGTACAGCTTTTGAAAAAGCATCTAATAGTGCATCGTCTTTTACATTCTTCAAATAGGTTTTTACATCATTCACTTGATCTATTTCTCCACCAAACATCTTTATTTTTGGAATTTTTGATTGGATTAATTTTGCCCAAGAAATGGCTAGTGTTTGAGCAATGGAGTTTTTATCTACATTATAATTCCAATTTCTTAAGGTATCCATTTGATTTTTAAATGAAGAATATTGATTTTGATTACGATCAAACGCTTGAATCAATGCAGGTATGAAATATTCAAAAGCTGTTAATTTTCGATCATAACCCAATTTAATTAAATCATCCAAATCCAATTTATCTCGACTATCTAACAACCTAGCGGCATTTAAATCACGAAAATTTTCACCATCTGGAGCCATGTAAACAGGAAAATTTGATTTTAATGGACTCGATTTGCCTGCAACATTGAAAGGAGTGGAGTTACAATTTTGTATCCATCCACTTTGTGGATTATAAACATGTACAATTTCTTCCAAAGGATGTAAACCCTTCCAATCGTTCTTTGACAGACTTCCATCTTGTTCAATTCCCCAATCTAAATTTGGATTTCGTTTTGGAACAAAGTTACCATGCCAATAAGCGATATTCCCTTTATAATCAGCAAATACGGTATTATTTGAGGTGTTTGAACGTAATTGCATAATACGTCGAAAATCTTCAAAACCTTTTGTTTTTGTGCGTAACCAACTTTGCATCAGACTTTTCATGGAACGATTGTAGGATTTAACAGCGATGTATTCGCCATTTCTTTTCGCCATAATTGGCCCATGCCCAGTGAATTTTGCGGTAATGTTCACCAAGTTTGTATCACCTTTGACTTTAAATTGATAAGATTTCTTCACCAAAGGTTTCCATTGATTATCCAATAAATAATAAGATTCATCCCGAATTTTTTCACGATACATATCAGAAACATCCACTTGGCTTGAGGTATGCATCCATCCATTGAATTGGTTAAATCCCTGATATACAAAAAATTGTCCCCAAGTAACTGCCCCATAAACATTTAAACCTTGCTCACTAACCATGTGAACCTCTGGCCTAAAATAAAAAGTAACATGCGGATTGATATAAAATAGGGCATTTCCGGTTTTTGATTTTAAAGGTGAAATAGCAAATCCATTGGAACCTGTTAAATATTCATCTTCTGTTTGTATTTGATTTTGACTCATTTTCACATCAGTCATACCAAATAATTGAAATGTTTCATTCGCAGTAATATCACCTGTTGAAATGGCACCAATACTTCCATCGGTCCATAAAAGGGGAAACCAGGGTTCAAAATGCTTGATTAAACGAGGTTTTATTGCTGGATGCTTGTATAAATAATAATTGACGCCATCCGCAAAAGCATTAAGTAGTTTTTTTAACCATAAAGGACTTTTTTGATAATCCTGCTTGGCATCTTCTTGATCAATGATTAATCGAGTATAGATATCATTTCCAATATCTTTTTTACCATTTATTTCGGCCAAACGCCCCAATTTTTCAATGTAATTTAATTCTACTCGGTAGAAATCATCTTCGCATTGTGCATAAAGCAATCCAAAAACCGCGTCTGCATCCGTTTTTCCATAAATATGAGGTACACCAAATTCATCTCGAATGATTTCAACTTTTTTCGACGACAAATTCCATTTATTTATCTCATTTTTGGATTGAGCAAGAATAGAAAAATTAACTAGCAAGCTTGTAAGTAAAACGAAATACTTCATTTGCTTTTGATTTGAAGATTTTAATACATTATATCCCACTAATTTAAATAAATTAAAACAATTAAAATCCTGCTAGCTCGGTATAAATAATATGAATTAGTCTTTATACCTTAGAGGTTATCTAAACTTATTTATGAAAAAAAATCAAATCGTTCAATTATTAAGCATTCTCTTTCTAATCATATTAAGTATTCCAAGTATTGCTCAATCGGTATCAAAAGGTAAAATAAAAGGGGAAATTATTGAGGCTAGTAGCAAAGCCCCTATACCTTTCTCTAGTATTCGTATACTTAATGGAACTAAATTAATTACTGGAGGTATAGCAGATGAGAAAGGTAAATTTTCCATTGATGTGACCTTTGGACAATTTGATGTGGTGATTGAAAGTATTGGATTTGAGCAATCAATTATCAAAAACGTTGAAATAAATAAAGAAAATAGCACAAAAAATCTAGGTGTCATTGAATCCAAAGCGAGTGCAAAAACCCTAGAAGAAGTTACCGTAAAGGGTCAAAAAGCCAGTATGGAATTAGCTTTAGACAAAAGGATTTTCAATGTAGGAACTGATTTGGCCAATAAAGGAGCAACAGCATCTGAAATATTAGGGAATTTACCGTCGGTTCAAGTGGATGGAGAAGGTGCAATTAAATTAAGAGGAAGTGATAATGTAAGAATTTTAATTGATGGAAAACCATCTACTTTGGTTGGTATTAGCGGTGGTTCTGGACTACAGTCGCTACAAGGAAATTTAATTGATAAAGTTGAGATCATCACCAATCCTTCAGCGAGATATGAGGCAGAAGGAATGGCAGGCATTATTAACATCGTTTTAAAGAAAAATCAGAGTCAAGGCTTTAATGGTGCTATAGAAACAACTTTAGGAAATCCTGAAAATTACGGTGCAACGGCCATCATTAATTATCGAAAAAACAAGTTGAATTTTTTCTTGAATTACGGTTTGTTTTACCGAAGAACGCCTGGTCGAGGAAATATTTATCAAGAAGTAAAAAACGGCAATTCAACCAATTTTCTTCAACAAACATCTAAAAACAATGTCACTGGAATGGTGAATAATATTCGTGGAGGGGCGGATTATTTCTTTAATGAAAAAACAGTCTTAACAGGGTCTTATATTTTTAGAAGAACGGATGTGCGAAGAATTTCTGATTTCAATTATTTAGATTATCGGGGTAGTTTGACAAATTTATACAGCAATACAGACCGACAACAAGATGAAAAAGAAGCGGAGCCGAATGCAGAATATGCCTTAACCTTTAAAAAGAATTATGCCAAAAAAGGGAAGGAGTTTACAGCAGATTTAAGATACCTGGATTATTGGGAACGTTCCGATCAAATTTTTACCCAAGTAAGCAAAAAAGGAGACGGTTCAGCTTTTCCAGAAAATTCTAAAATCCAAAAAGCCTTAAATGATGAATATGAGCATCAATGGATTTTACAAGCAGATTATGTGAATCCAATTGGCAAAGATGCTAAAATTGAAACGGGTTTAAGAACCAGTTTTAGGGATATGACCAACGATTACATTGTAACTGAAAAACAAGCCAATGGAGAATTTACCGTTATGCCCAATTTGAAAAACATCTTTGTTTATACAGAGAATATTTCTGCTGCTTATGCCATTTTTGGTAACAAATTGAAGAAATTCTCCTATCAATTAGGTCTGAGAGCAGAGTTAACGGATATACAAACCGAACTTTTAGATACCAAAGTCAAAAACCCTAGAAATTATTCGAATTTGTTCCCAAGTGCCCATTTGACTTATACAGTTTCAGCAGATAATTCCTTTCAAATTTCCTATTCAAGGAGAGTAAGAAGACCAACCTATAATGATTTGAGTCCTTTTGTAACTTTATCTGACCAACGAAATTTCTTTTCAGGAAATCCAAATTTGAATCCAGAATTCACTAATTCATTTGATTTAGGACATTTATATTATTTCGATAAAGGAAGTATTAGTTCATCACTATATTACAGACAAACGATGGGGAAAATTGAACGATTTAGAACAGTTGACTCATTGGGTTTCTCAAGAACTTTACCACAAAATTTAGCTGATCAACAATCTTATGGTTTAGAAGTGGCTGGATCGTTTAATTTTTCAAAAGTATATCGGGCAGATTTAAGTGTCAATGCATTCAGAGCCATTACAGATGCAAGTAATATTTATGCCACCTATCAAAGCGATACTTATTCTTGGTTTGCTAGACACGCTTCAAGAATCAAAATAGGTGGAACAGTAGATGTACAAATTCGTGCTAATTATGAAGCTCCGCAAAAAACGCCACAAGGATCAAGAGGTTATATGGCATGGATGGATTTATCGGCAGGGCAGGACATCATGAAAGGCAAAGGAACCTTAACTTTAAATATTTTAGATGTATTTAGTTCAAGAATTATGCGAATGGAAGCCAATGGCGTAGGTTTTTATACCCGTTCAGAAAGCCAAGGTCGTTTAACACAAGTAAATTTAACGTTTAATTATCGCTTTAATACCACCAAACAAGCTGCCAAACAAAGACGCAGTATGATGGATGAAGAATAAATTTTATTGAAATGAAAAAAAGAATTATTGTAGCCCTTTTCCTAGCGCAAGCATTTTCTTATTCGTGTATGAACCAACTCGAAAAAGAAACCTATCGAATCATTTTAGAAGATCCCGATAATATTAAAGAAAAAGCAAAATTAGCGAGAGAAAAAACACCCATTAAAATTGCTCAAGGATTAGAAATTACCCGATGGGCATCTGATTCATTAGCTCCAGATCCAGTAGCTATGGATATTGATGATCAAGGTGCTGTTTATTTGGCAAGAACCAATCGACAAAAAAATTCAGAATTTGATATTCGAGGACATAGAGATTGGATGACAGAATCCATTGGATTACAAAGTGTGGAAGAAAGAAGAGCATTTCTAAAAAAGACCTTTTCTCCCGAAAAAAGCGCTGAAAACGAATGGTTAAAAGATTTGAACGAAGATGGTTCGCATGATTGGAGAGATTTAGCGGTAGAAAAAGAAGAAATCTGGAAAGTTGAAGACAAGGATGGTGATGGCATTGCTGATCGTTCTTCTCGTATATTTAATGGATTCAATGAAGAAATCACCGATGTAACAGGTGGTTTATTGATTCGTAAAAAAGATGCCTTCATTTCTGTTGGCCCTGATTTATGGAGATTAGATAATACACATAAAAAAGGCATTTTAGAAAATCCTAGCTCCATTTCACATGGTTATGGTGTACATATTGGATTTGGCGGGCATGGAATGTCTGGGGTTATTGAAGGACCTGATGGCAAAATTTATTGGCAAATTGGTGACATTGGCGCTAATATAACGGCCAAAGATGGTAAGCAATATAAATTCCCTAATTCTGGAGTAATTGTTCGTTCTAATCCAGATGGAAGCGATTTTGAAGTGTATGCTTCTGGACTTAGAAATACCCATGAATTTGTTTTTGATCACTATGGCAATTTAATCAGTTCAGATAACGATGGTGATCATCCAGGAGAAAGTGAGCGTTTAGTTCACGTAGTAGAAGGTTCAGACGCAGGATGGAGATCCAACTGGCAATATGGAAAATATACAGATCCTAAAAACAATGCCTACAAAGTATGGATGGATGAAAAATTATTCGTTCCAAGATGGGAAGGTCAAGCAGCTTACATTATTCCTCCCATCAGAAATTTTCATAATGGTCCTACCGGAATGGTGTTAAATCCTGGGACAGCTTTAGGAAAAAAATGGTTAAATAAATTTTTCTTAGTTGAATTTGTTGGTGATGCTAGCCGTTCACATATTTGGTCATTTGATTTAAAACCTAAAGGTGCAAGTTTTGATTTTAATTCAGAGGTAGATGTATTGAGTGGGATTTTACCTACAGGAATCCGTTTTGGTCCAGAAGGCGCTTTGTATGCTGCTGACTGGGTATTTGGATGGGATACTAAAAATTATGGCCGAGTTTGGAAAATAGATGTCAACGAAAGCAATAAAGATTTAACAGAAGAAAGAGCCAAAACAAAATCGTTAATCCAATCCGATTATGAAAAAATGGTAGATCAGCAATTATATGATTTGTTGTTTTACACAGATTCTCGAGTTCGTTTAAAGGCTCAATTCGAATTTGCTAGACGTGGAAATGCGTCAATTGCTTCTTTCCAAAAAGCCATTAATCAGAAAGACAATCAATTAGCCAGAATTCATGGAATTTGGGGATTAGGTCAATTAGCTAAATCGAATAATGATGCCGTATCTACGACATTAAATGCATTATTGACCGATTCCGATGATGAAATTAAAAGTCAAGCAGCCAAAATAATTGGAGACCAATTCATCAAAGGTGGAGAAAATCAATTGATTTCTCTATTAACTACTTCAAAACCAAGAGCTGCATTTTTTGCCGCCCAAGCTTTAGGTAGAAATAAAGTTGAATCTGCCATTCCAGCTTTGATTAAATTAATCGAAAATAACAATGACCAAGATATTTATATTCGTCATGCTGCAGTCTTAGCCTTGGCTAGAATTGGAAAAGAAGAGCCCATTGTGGCATTAAGTACATCCAATAATAAAGCTTTAAAAACAGCTGCAGTATTAGTGTTGCGTAGATTAGCTAGTCCACGCATTGCCATCTTCTTAAAAGATTCAGACGAATACATTGCCACAGAAGCAGCTCGCGCGATTAATGATGATGAATCGATTGTAGACGCATTACCTGCATTGGCAGAATGTTTATCAAATAGTCAATTCAAATCTGAAGCATTGATTAGAAGAGCCATTAACGCTTGTCTACGTGTTGGAACTCCAAAGGAAATAGATCTTTTAATTCAATTTGCCGAAAGAGCAGATATTAGCGATATAATTCGAGCTGAAGCTATCGCTACTTTAGGATCTTGGGCCAATCCATCATTGATGGATAGAGTAGATGGAAGATACAGAGGTAAATTGGTAAGAAATCCACAAGATGTTGTAGCTAGAATTCATTCCAAAATTCCAACCTTTTTGAAAAGTAGCAATGCAGAAGTACTGGTTGCAACTGCCAAATTGTTGGGTGAATTACAAATCAAAGATTACAAAAGTGAGCAAACTCAATTGTTTCTTAATCACCCATACATCAAAGTAAGAGTCGCTCAATTAAGTTCTTTGAATGCTTTGAATGACCCTAATTTACCATTGTTGGTACAAAAAGGAATGGATGATTCAGATAAAGCGGTTAGAACCTTAGCTTTAAGTTTATTGGATAAGGTACAATTGAAAAAATCTGAATTGCCATTAATTACGAATTCCATCATGGAAAAAGCTAGTTTACAAGAACAACAACAGCTTTTACAAACCTTAGGAAAAATGCCTGCAGAAAAAACTTCAGACATTTTGAACGATTTGATTCAAAAAATGATTCAATCTAAATTACCTGCAGGGGTTAAATTAGACTTGATAGAAGCTGTCGAAGCGAATAATTCGAAAGACTTGGTGGCAAAATTAGATGCTTTAAAAACCAAAGGAACCTTAACGGATGAGTTCAAAGAAGCATTATTCGGAGGAAGTTTACAGGCAGGAAACAATATTTTCTTTAGAAACCAAACAGCGCAATGTGTTAGATGTCACAATGTGGGAGGAGAAGGTGGAATTGTGGGACCAAGTCTAAAGGGAATTGCAAATAAATTAACCAGAGAGCAATTATTGCAAGCACTTATAGAGCCTAGCGCAAGAATTTCACCGGGTTATGGCAATGTCAGTTTAGTTTTAACAGATGGACAAGAAGTGACAGGCACCTTATTGTTGGAAAATGAACATGAAATTCAAGTGAAAACCAATGAAGCAGAACCTTTGAAAATCGCTATTTCTAGAATTAAATCAAGAGAGAATAGTCCATCAGGTATGCCACCTATGGGAAGTTTACTTTCAAAAAGAGAAATTAGAGATGTAGTTGAATACTTAAGTTCATTAAAATCCAAGTAAATTGATTAAACTTTGAAATGTAATTAATAGCTTTTATTTTATGAGTATTTGTGAATTTTCACAAAAATTAACAACGAAATACTTGAAAAATGAAGCTATTAATTCATTCAATTCAAAAAAAAGCTACATTTGTATCAAATTTTTAACCCATGAGACTAAATAAAATCCTCATTTTATTTATTTCTATTTTGTTCTTTTCGGTAGAAGCTCTATCGAACGGCACAAATTCTTATGGCTTAACCTTAGAAAAATTAAACAACAAACATTTACAGTTTAAGAAAACTGAAACGAAAGAAATCAATTTCTTTAATTTCATGTTTGAGGAAGACAAGGATTCATCTGAAAATGAAGATGATTCTGAATCAGGTTTTCATTATTTTATCTTAAACGATTCAAAATATTTAACCTTTAATGCCGATCATTTTATATCAAAATTCGGCCAACCACACTTTAAGGAAATTCTTTCCTTTTCGAATACCCCCATTTTTATTTTACATCAGAATATCAGGCTGTAGGATTTTTATTTTTCAACAATAAAAAATCTTTATTCAATTCGCCATATAACGAGGGTTAAATTACCTTATTAAATTTTATGCATTCAGGATTCAATGAACACCAAGTGATTCATGATTTGAAGCACTTTTTACCTGCACAAGCTCCATTAATGGACTTTGTGCATCATAATACTTTACATGCCTTTCAGAATTTACCATTCCACGAGGCATTGGAAAAAGCAAATACGCAATTGGGCTATCAGGTATATTTTCCTTTATCAACCTTTAGGGAAATGTATGCTGACGGAAGAATTTCGGTTCAACAATTAGATAGAATTATTGAATCGAGAGGAAATATTTCAAAGGAAAAGGTTTTAAAGGAAGATTTACAACCTAATCTTTTACCAAGAATTGGAGCATTGAGAGGGCAATGGAAAAAACAATATAAAATAGATTTAGATGCATTAGTTCATCCTAATTTGTTTCGATTAATTTCTAGCTATCTCGATCAAGGCATCTCTATATGGTCATTTCCTGAGCATTCAAAAGGTTTTTTGAGTGATCTTAGGGCAATTGAATCTAATAGTTTTATCAGTTTATTTAAAACAAAAAGAGCTAAAGATTTATTCCTAAATGACAAATTTGGCATAACAAACTTGTTAAATGAATTAATTGGAGATGATCAAAGTTTCTATGAGCAATATTTGTATGACCAACAATTTGCTCACCAAGGCTGGTCAGGAATGGTTTCATCGGTGGAAGATTTACCACAATCATTGTTAGATACTCGGAGAATAAGTTTAGAGGATTTAATACATTTGGAATTAATCCTTGAAATAGATGCTTTGAATCATATTTTAGGAGAAAATAAATGGAAGCCCATCATTGAAAACTTTACTGAGGATATTCCAGATTTACATTCACCCATCGAAAAATCTGAATATTTAGAAGTGGTATCCATTTGGCAAGAAGCTTTTGAATGGACCTACTACGATCAGGTTTTGGCAGGAATTCAACAAGAAAATGTTTTACCCAAAAAAATCTCTAAAAAGAGTTTTCAAGCATTATTTTGTATTGATGACCGAATTTGCTCATTTAGAAGGTATTTAGAGAATTTAGATCCCAATTGTGAAACATTTGGAACTCCTGGTTTTTTTAGCGTTGAATTCTTTTATCAGCCATTAGGAGGGAAGTTTTATACTAAACTTTGTCCAGCGCCTGTCACACCAAAATATTTAATCAAAGAAGTGGGTGAAGGAAAAAAGCTAGAAAGAGATTTAAATTTCTCCAAGCATCATCACAACTTTTATACAGGTTGGATCATGTCTCAAACTTTGGGATTTTGGTCTGCGATTAAGCTGATTTTCAATATTTTTAAACCAAGTATGACTCCTGCAACGGCGTCATCTTTGAAACATATTGATAAGTTTTCTTCCTTAAAAGTAGATTTTGATGCTTTAAGTGGATCTGAAAATGGATTACAGATTGGATTTAAAGTAGAAGAAATGGCTACGAGGGTTGAATCACTTTTAAGAAGCATTGGATTGGTCAAAGATTTTGCTGAGATCATCTATGTAGTTGGCCATGGTGCAAGTTCTGTCAATAATCCTCATTATGCCGCTTATGATTGTGGTGCTTGCTCTGGAAGAGCAGGTTCAGTGAATGGCAGGGTGATTAGTCAAATGGCCAATAAGCCTGAAGTAAGAGTTATTTTAAGACAAAATGGAATAGATATTCCAGATTCAACCGTGTTTGTAGGAGCCTTGCATGATACGACTCGAGATGAAATGGTCTTTTATGATGATCAATTCACCAGTGATGCTTATCATCAAATCCATCAAGGTCATGTGGAGAATTTCGAAAAAGCCTTAGATTTAAATGCCAAAGAAAGATCGAGAAGGTTTGAATCAATTGATACGAAATTAAGCGCAAAAGAAATTCATGAAAAAATATTAATTCGTTCGGTATCCATCTTTGAACCCCGTCCTGAATTAAATCATGCAACGAACGCCTTGTGTTTAGTGGGTCGAAGGGAATTATCGAAAGGTTTGTTTTTAGATAGAAGGTCCTTTTTAAATTCGTTTGATTATCGGGTAGATCCTGAAGGAAATTACCTGTTTAATATTCTAAAAGCCGCGGCTCCTGTTTGCGGGGGAATTAATTTGGAATACTACTTTTCGAGAGTGGATGGCGAAAAATTGGGTGCAGGCAGCAAATTACCACATAATGTAATGGGCTTATTTGGGGTTGCAAATGGGATTGATGGAGATTTAAGACCTGGATTACCATCGCAAATGACTGAAGTACATGATCCCATTCGATTATTATTGATGGTAGAACATTTCCCTGAAGTAGTTTTGAAAACCATTCAGAAAGCAGCAGAAACCTATGAGTGGTTTATCAATGAATGGGTAGTTTTGATAGCCATACACCCAGAAACAAAAGAAATGTTTCACTTCAAAAATGGAGAATTTCATCCGTATCATCCAATAACCAAGAATTTACAGAAAATAGATTCACTGGAAAAATTATTGGAAAGCCATCAAGATAATTTTCCTGTTTATTTATTAAATCAAAATTAAACCATGCAAAATATCCTTCCAATTTTCATTTGGGTTCCTTTGGCTGGTTTTTTGATCAGCTTACTTCTCCCCAAAAATAACGAGAAAGTTATTTCGGGAACCGCTTTTGGCACCCTTGGCATACAATTAGGTATCGCAAGTGCTTTTGTTGCGTATTGGTTATTAAAAGGTGCTCCAACCATTCAATTAGCCGACATTATTTTGTTTAAAAATGATGAATATGTTTTTCAGATCGACTTTTTGTTTGATCGGATTACGGCTGTGTATTTGATGATGGGTGCGATTTTAACCTTCCTTGTAACGGTTTATTCGAGGTATTATTTACATCGAGAATCTGGTTATAAACGATTTTATAACACAACCTTGTTCTTTTACTTGGGTTATTCGATAACAACCTTGTCAGGGAACCTAGAAACACTTTTTACCGGTTGGGAAATTTTAGGAATTTCTTCCTTTTTGTTGATTTCATTTTATCGTGAAAGGTATTTACCCGTTAAAAATGCTGTAAAAGTATTTTCTATTTACCGTATTGGTGATGTGGGAATCATTTTGGCTATGTGGGCAAGCCATCATTTATGGCATGAAAACATCACGTTTTGGGAATTAAATAATGCGGAATTGGTTCATGAGCATTTGCAATCGCATAGTGCAATTGGAGTATTTATTTCATTAATGTTTCTGTTATCAGCAACTGCAAAATCAGCCCAATTACCATTTTCGTCCTGGCTACCACGAGCAATGGAAGGCCCAACACCTTCCTCGGCTATCTTTTACGGGTCACTTTCAGTGCATATTGGTGTATTCTTATTGATGCGTACTTTTCCATTTTGGGAACATCAAACATCGGTTCGGATATTAATTGGTTTGCTCGGTTTGGTTACAGCAGTGATTACTACCGGTATAGCCCGAGTGCAATCATCTGTAAAAAGTCAAATAGCTTATGCTTCCATCGCGCAAATCGGATTAATATTTATTGAGATTTCATTGGGCTTTGAGAATTTAGCTCTGTTTCATTTCGCAGGAAATGCATTTTTGAGAACATATCAATTATTGGTTTCTCCATCTGTCGTAAGTTATTTGATCAGAGAACAATTTTACAATTTTGAACCTAAAGCAAGCAGTGTAGAAAGTTCCTTTCCCAAAAAATTGCAGTATAGTTTATACATGCTTTGTTTAAAAGAATGGAATTTGGATTCAATGATGTACCAATATCTTTGGAATCCCATGAAGCAAGCAGGAGAGAAATTGAATTTCTTGAATATCAAACGATTGATTTATTTCTTTTTGATCATTTTGATCGCTGGAATTTATCTCATTAATCATCAGGAAATAATTCCTTCGGAACTTTTGTCTAGCCTTCCAAGCATCATCGCAGGACTTGGACTGATTATGGTACTTAAGTCTTTTACACAAAGAAGAAGTATCCGAATGAGTTGGACCTTGGTAATTATGAACCATTTTTTCATTGCTTTGGCGATGTCATTCAATGAAAAATATGATTTTTCAGAAACCTTACTCTATTTAAGTGGAATTAGTATTGCTGGTATTATTGGCGCACTTTGCTTACAGCGACTATTCCAACAAGAAGGAAAAATTACCTTGAATCGTTTTCAAGGTCTATCTGAAAATCACCCCAAAATTGCTTTGGTGTTTTTATTGGCTTGTTTAGGCTTGACGGGATTTCCAATTACTCCGGCATTTATAGGGGAAGATTTGATATTTTCTCACATTCATGAGGACCAATTTGTTTTAGCAAGCATTGTTTCCTTGTGTTTCATTTTAGACGGATTATCAATCATTCGAATTTATGCCCGGGTATTCATGGGACCTAATTATCGAACACATTCCGATTTTTCAAACAGATATTTTTAACATTATATACTTTATATATTATGAAATTAAAAGCAAATTTGCCAAAAGACGGCATAGCAGGTTTAAAAGAAAACTTTGCTAGTGATGCATCATCAGGATTCATCGTATTTTTATTGGCCTTACCATTGAGTTTAGGTATTGCCAAAGCATCTGATTTCCCACCCATTATGGGATTGATTACGGCAATCATAGGTGGTATTGTGGTTAGTTTATTCATGGGTTCAAGATTATCCATCAAAGGACCTGCGGCGGGATTAATTGTCATTGTTGCAGGAGCTGTAAGTGAATTTGGTGGGGGAGAATTGGGTTGGCATTTAGCCTTAGGCGCTATGGTGGTTGCTGGAATTGTCCAAATCCTATTTGGTGTTTTTAAATTAGGAAAACTAATGGATTTCTTTCCATTATCTGCCGTACACGGGATGTTAGCTGCTATTGGCTTAATCATCATTGGAAAGCAAATACCTGTATTTTTAGATGTTAACCCAGCCTTGACGAAAGGCAAAGAGCCTTTGGAATTATTGGCATCCATCCCTGAATTTATTCGAGAAATGGATCCACGAGCTACTATCATTGGGGCAATAAGTTTGGCAATTATGATGTTATGGCCATTTATTAAGAATCCAATCATTAAAAAAGTGCCCGCTCCGTTAGTTGTTTTGTGTATTGCAATTCCTGCAGAGTTGTACATGGATTTCCAACATACTGAACCCAAATATGCTTTGGTACATATTGGAAATTTATTAGATAATGTGAAATGGAATGTGGATTTTAGTGGAATTCAACAAACAGGTATTTTTATCAAATTCGTAATCATGTTTGCGCTAGTTGGATCTTTAGAATCATTACTGACCGTAAAAGCAATGGACATGTTAGATCCATTTAGACGTAAATCGGATGCTAACAAAGATTTAATTGCCACAGGAATCGGTAATACCATTGCAGCAGTTTTAGGTGGTTTACCTATGATTTCAGAGGTGGCGCGTTCTTCCGCTAACATTGCCAATGGCGCAAAAACAAGATGGGCGAACTTTTTTCATGGCTTTTTCATTTTAATTTTTGTGCTTTTAGCATCTCATTTAATTGAATTGATTCCCAATACAGCCTTAGCTGCCATGTTGATTACAGTAGGTGTGGCTTTTAAAGCGTCTGATTTGATAGGCGTCACGTCTGCAGAAGGCTTGACCACTTTGGAA
>JBJTNH010000057.1:0-13905 GCA_046073945.1 Aquirufa sp.
TCCAGAACCTTCAAAGGCATTTGACTCAGTGTACCCACCTGAGAAATACCCATATTTCGTAAGGTTTGCGCAGTCACAGCACCAATCATCGGAATTTTAGTAACCGACATAGGAGCCAAAAAAGCCTTTTCCTCCCCAGCAGGAACCATGAGTTGCCCAGAAGGCTTTACATGATTCGTGGCTACTTTGGAAACCGTTTTATTCACCGACAAACCGAAAGAAATTTGCAAGCCGATTTGTTTTTGAATCCTTTGACGTAAATCGGCTGTAAACTGAAAAGCCCCAAAAAAACGCTCCATACCTGTCATATCTAAATAAAATTCATCAATAGATGCCTTTTCAACCAAAGGCGCACGCTCCGTAATCAACTGCGTAACCATATCGGAATATTGCGAATAAGCCTCGAAATCACCTCGCAAAACAATGGCATCTGGACAAAGTTTTAGCGCAACCCGCATTGGCATGGCCGATCGTACGCCAAAGGTCCGAGTCTCATAACTACAAGCCGCCACTACCCCACGATCTGACATCCCACCCACAATCACAGGCTTACCCATGAGTCGATCATCCCGTAAACGCTCCACCGAAACAAAAAAACTGTCTAAGTCCATGTGGACAATCGCACGATTTTGCATAACTTTTTTAGATATTTGGCTATTTTGAATACATTTTGTAACTTCGATTAGTCAAATAGAAATTATTGAATAACAATTTTATTCAAAATAATAACATAATCAAAAAATATGAGCACATTTTTTAGTCAAAATTTACGTTTTTTACGCAGCAAGATGTCGGAGAAAACTTCCCAAGAAAAAATGGCTGAATTGTTACAAATCAAAAAACCGACCTTAGGCTCTTATGAGTCAGGTAGAGCTGAACCTAAATATGCCGATTTGATAGCAATTACCCAATTTTTCAATGTAGAAATTGATGAAATGCTCACACAAGATTTATCTACTAAAGTTCCCGGAAGCAAAGCTAATAAGCTACGTATTTTAGCTACAACGGTTTCTCCAGACAATGAAGAAAACATTGAATTTGTACCTATTAAAGCTGTTGCAGGCTATGCGAATGCCTATGATGACATTGATTTCATCAAAGAGCTTCCTACTTTCCAAGTTCCTTTTCTATCCAGAGATAGAAAATACCGTGTTTTCCCTATCAAAGGAGATTCCATGCTACCTCTTCGACCTGGATCATTGGTATTTGCGGAATACGTGGAAGATTGGACACAAATAAAAGATGGAACCATTTGCATCGTAGTAACCAAAGAAGATGGTGTTGTTTTGAAAAAAGTGATGAACCACTTAGCCGAAAAAAATGGCCTCATCCTTAAATCAACCAATAAAATTTTTGATCCATACCCTATTTTAGGTACAGAAATACAAGAAATCTGGAAATTCGCTGGGTATTTTTACAATGAATTCCCAGAAGAATTATGAGTTATGAATTATGAATTATAAGTTATGAGTTAGCTGTCCTTCTTCTTTAACTCATAACTCATAATTCATAACTCATAATTCATAATTCATAACTCATAATTACCCATGCTCCTCCCCTATAAAAAATTCGCTGATAGCCTACAAATAACTGAAAACCAAGTTCGTAAAACCATCGCTCTTTTGGAAGAAGGGGCGACTATTCCCTTTATTTCCCGATACAGAAAAGAAATGACAGGTAGTTTGGATGAAGTTCAAATCGCACAAATACGCGATTTAATGGAGGCCTTTATAGAACTAGAAAAACGCCGCGAAGCCATCCTGAAATCTTTGAAAGAAATGGACAAACTAAGTCCAGAACTTGAAAAACAAATTTTAGGCGCAGAAACACTCGCTAAACTCGAAGATTTATACCTACCCTATAAACCGAAAAGAAAAACCAAAGCGACCATCGCCCGAGAAAAAGGCTTGCAAGAATTAGCCGACCTGATTTTTCAACAAAGAATGATCGATATCTATGAAATAGCAAAACCTTTTGTCCAATTAGATAAGGGAGTAAACAATATAGAAGAAGCCTTAGCGGGGGCTCGCGACATCATAGCAGAACAAATGATGGAGCAAGCTCCTGCCCGTGAAGATGCTAGGGAATTATTTGCCAAACACACACAAGTAAAATCCACCGTCCAAAAAGATAAAAAAGAAAGTGGAATCAAGTACAAAGATTATTTCGATTGGTCTGAATCGCTTTCCAATGCTCCCTCACACAGGATCCTTGCCCTGTTAAGAGGAGAAAACGAAGGGATTTTAAATTTGAACTTAATTGGCCCCGACGATGAAGTTTTGGCAAGATTAGAAAAGAGGTACATCACTGGCCGAAATGCAAGTTGTACGCAAGTAGAATTAGCCATTAAAGATGGCTACAAACGACTCTTGCAACCTGCCATGGAGACAGAAATGAGAGCCGCTGCCAAGAAAAAAGCCGACGAAGAAGCGATTCGTGTTTTTGCCGAAAACGTCAGACAATTACTCTTGGCTGCACCTTTGGGACAAAAAAGAGTCATCGCACTAGATCCAGGTTTCCGAACAGGTTGCAAATTAGTTTACCTCAACGAACAAGGAAATCTGATCGAAAACACCACCATTTACCCACATACTGGCCCCGGACAAGCGCAGGAAGCAGCTCAAACCTTAAAACATTGGGTAAAAACATACCAAGCAGAGGCCATCGCCATCGGAAATGGTACCGCTGGTAGAGAAACAGAAAGCTTCGTCAAGTCGCTAAATCTACCCAACCTACAAGTCATCATGGTCAACGAAAGTGGTGCATCCATTTATTCTGCTTCCTCTGTGGCTAGAGAAGAGTTTCCTGATAAAGATGTAACCGTTAGAGGCGCAGTTTCCATTGGAAGAAGACTCATGGACCCATTGGCGGAATTAGTCAAAATCGACCCGAAATCGATTGGTGTGGGACAATACCAACATGATGTAGATCAGAAAAAACTACAAGCATCATTAGATGATACGGTTATCTCTTGTGTCAATTCTGTGGGTGTTGAAATCAATACAGCCTCCAAGCAAATTCTTTCCTATATTTCAGGACTAGGACCTCAATTGGCACAAAATATTGTTGATTATCGGAGTAAAAATGGGCCATTCAAAAAAAGGTCTGAATTGAAAAAAATTCCAAGACTCGGCGACAAAGCCTTTGAACAAGCCGCAGCATTTTTACGAATTCGAAATGCATCCAACCCTTTAGATGCTAGCGCAGTTCATCCAGAAAGATATGATTTAGTGGAAAAAATGGCGAAAGATGTCGGCTGTAAAGTGAGTGATCTACTTACTTCTGATACTTATCGAAAACAAATAAAATTGAGTCAATATGTGAGTCAAGAAGTTGGTTTACCAACCTTAAATGACATCATGAATGAATTGGCTAAGCCAGGACGTGATCCTAGAGAACAATTCGAAGCCTTTTCCTTTACCGAAGGAGTGAATGAAATCAAAGACTTACGAATTGGCATGAAACTTCCAGGTATCGTTACCAACATCACGAATTTTGGTGCATTTGTTGACATTGGAGTTCATCAAGATGGACTTGTTCACGTAAGTCAACTTTCCAATAAATTCGTCAAAGACCCCAATGAGGTCGTTAAAGTCCAACAAAAAGTAATGGTAACCGTCACTGAAATCGACGAAGCTAGAAAAAGAATTGCGCTTTCGATGAAAATGTAAAAATTAGTTATTAGTTATTAGTTTTTAGAAAATGACACTAATAACTAATAACTAATAACTAATAACTAATAACTAATAACTAAAACTCACTTCTTCTTACAACAATCAGACAATTTATCATAACCCGCTTTATCGGCTGGGACATCATCTGCATCGTAACCTACCTCGGCAATAGCTTTACGAATTGCCAAGGCATTTGTTTTATCAGAATTAAATTCGACGGTAACAACTTTATCGTCTAAATTCAAATTCGCACTCTTAACACCTTTGGTTAAAGCTAAATTCTTCTCAATTTTAGCCTTACACATCTCGCAAATTGCAGAAGTCTTAATCTTTAAAACTTCTTTTGGACCTGCCAACAACAAGGTTGGGATAGATAACAAGGTCAATAAAATGATCTTTTTCATCTTTTGTATCTTTTAAATTATTTCTTAGCTACCACTAATTTTAAATCCATGGTACATGCAGGACATTTCCCTTTTTTTGCATAAGTTTTATCTCCTTCGCATTTCATTGGACACTGGTAAACTTCTTTTTTATCCGTTTTACCTGCTTTTTTCTCTTGCTTCACTTGAGCATGATCGTGTTGTGCATTCGCTCCGAAAGCACCTAAAATAATAGCTGAAATTAAAATGAACTTTTTCATAAGAATCTATTTTTAAATTGTTTATTGAATTTTATAACGCATTCCAACATAAATCATACGACCAACAATGGGTCCCCAAACCATTGAAGCATCAAAATTACTTGAAAAAGGATTTTGTGCATGGTGAATTGGATTTGCCTGCGTAAAATTAAAAAGATTTTCACCTCCAACATACATTTCCCATTTTTTAAATTGCTTGGTTACCTGCGCATAAACCGTCGAAAAAGGAGGCGCATACTCTTGAATACTGGAGGAAGTATTTGTATGTACATGTCCAGGACTTGCATCAGGAATCCTTCTATCGCCATTCCACTGCCAAGTCAAATCAAATTTCCATATTTCAAATGGCGTTGCATAAGCCAAATTAACCAAAACCCGATCTCTATTGACAAATGGCTTGCTCAATCTACTCAATTGCCCTTCAACTGTTTTGTAGTCAGCTTGAACATCTTGGTAACGATAAGCGGCTTTTAACTCAAATCGCTTTATGGGGCTGTAATTAAATTCTGCTTGCCAGCTTGTAGCAAAAGATTTACCGGGACTCGAATACATCAATATGCTGGAAGCATTTTCCATATCTACAATCCATTGGTTCTCAAAATTGGTTTGAAATATATCCACCACCCAATTGGCATTTCGACCCAACAAGGTAAAGTTATGCGTTAAAGTTGCACCAAAATTCTCCGCTTTTTCCACCGGATTTGCGTTAGGATCAATTTGCAAATTCCTTTGATTAACTAAA
Organism: Aquirufa sp.; assembly: GCA_046073945.1. Classification (GTDB taxonomy): domain Bacteria; phylum Bacteroidota; class Bacteroidia; order Cytophagales; family Spirosomataceae; genus Aquirufa. The sequence goes on from JBJTNH010000057.1 coordinate 5,060, forward strand.
AAACCCATGTTTTCAGCCAAGTAATTAACTCTCCTCCAACCTTTTCCATAAGAAGCTCGAGCAATCCAATTTGAAGCAATATCCCATTTGGCATGAATTCGAGGCACATATTGTAAGCCATATAAATTATGCCAATCTAAACGACTCCCCAAAACCATCGTTAATCGATTAGGGATAGTCCAAGTATATTCTCCGAAAACTCCTGGTACCATTTCAGTTCGGGCAAAGCCTTTTTCTAAATAAGATTCTTGGTAGGAATCATATAAAAAACTAGCCCCTCCCTTCCACATATGATTAGTATTGTCAATAATAGATTGATAAATCAAGTTTCCATATAAACTTTGCTCACGACCTTGATAAGCTCGATAAGCAAAATAAGAATCATTGACATGCTGGGCGCTGGATAATATCAAACCCAAACCTTTGTAAGGCTTTTCAGGAAACAATCGAGCAATTTTAGAGAATAATTCCAACCTAGAGGTTGCACTTCCAAAGCCATAAACAGCATATCTTGCACTAGTTGAAGGTTCAAAATTCGTTTGACCTCCTACACGATTTTCGTACAAATAATTCCCTCCCCATTGAACCATCCAATGATCTGATGCATACTTCCACCGATTCAAGACATTAATCAATTGAAACAAGGGCAAATCCAAAAATCCATCTCCATTGCCATCTATTTTGCTCGCTTGTTGTGAATAATGCGTAAAAATTCCAGTGGACAATTTCGAATTAAATTTGTGAGCTCCTTGTTGATTTATTTCAAATCGACCTTGCGAATTTGCATAGGTATTTAAAAAATAGATTTCCGATGTATCAGGCTTTGCCAATTCCACATTGATCGCACCTGTCATCGATTCGTATCCATTGACAACTGAACTTTGTCCCTTCGCCAAATCGATGGATTTAACCCAGGTTCCAGGTAAATAATTCAAGCCATAGGTCGATTTTAATCCACGAACCGAAGGCATATTTTCTACGTTTGTTTGAACGTAAGTCCCAGCTAAACCCAGCAATTGAATTTGTTTGGCGCCTGTTACCGCATCAGAAAAATTAACCGATACAGAGGCATTGGTTTCAAAACTTTCCGACAAATTACAACAAGCTGCTTTAGCCAAGGTTTTCATGGTTAATATTTCCGTATGAATGGTGGAAAATTCATCATGCCCTCCCGGTTTGGCAAAAACCTTAACATCTTGCAATTGTTGATTGCTAGCTCTTAAATGGATATGCAAAAACTTGTTGGAGTCGACGAAAACAGAATCTGTTTGAAATCCTTGATTGCTGAACAACAACCAACCTATTTTTCCTTGTGTATTTAATTGAAATGCACCTTTGGCATCCGTTAAAACACCTAATTTCAAAGGTCTAAAATAAACAGATGCCCCGATGAGGTCTTCCATGTTTCCAGTGTCATCTAAACTCATGACACGGCCAGAAATAGTTTGGCCCGATGCTCCAAAAACTAGAAACATACAAGCAAATAATGTATAATGAATGATTGATTTCATATTTATTTTTTTTTAAAGTGAACAATAAATTCTCTTTAAAATCAAATTAAATACGACTGTAAAATGGCTAAACGAACAGAATGACTTGGCGGGTGGAAAAAATGTCCCCAAAAAATCTTGGCAGTTTCTTGAAAGTCCTTTTTCCATAAAAACGAAAATTGAATGTTCGAAAACCCTGTTGAAATGAAGTTCAAAGCAAAGGATTTCAGCTTTTCAACCGAAAAATTAAACTTAATTACGTATTGATTGTACGCACAGCAAGACGACTTAGAAAGGGTAAACGATTTATTTGATTTAAATGCAACATCTCTTTTGCAGCAAGAGGCATTATTGTTGATATTCCATTTTTTGCTTCCTGTAATCAAACATTTTTTCGATTGAAATGCGAATCCCACTTGACCGATCAACAGCCAAAAAGCAAACACTATCAAAAAAATGCGTTGAAATGCTTTCATTCGTACAAAGAATACCTACAAAAATACGCAATAATTGTATTGCTTGTCAATCTTAATTAATTTACAACCTAAATATTTTATTTGTGTTAAAAAGAGTCTTCCTTATTTTTCTTTTTTCGGGTATCAGTCTGGTTTCAAATGCTCAAATTGGCACTTACAGATACCTTATTCAATTCAAAGACAAAAGTAATTCTCCTTTTTCTATTCAAAACCCTTCTGCTTTTGTCACGCAAAAATCGATTGACAGAAGAAAAAAAAATAATGTCAGCTTTATAGAACAAGATTTGCCTGTCAATAATTCCTATATAAAGGAAATTTCTGCTTTGGGGGTTAAAATCATCTATCCATTGAAATGGATTAATTCGGTACTAATTCAAACAAGTCCAGATAAAATCAAAACCATTTTGGGCAATAAAAATGTAAAAGGCATGTATTTTCCTTATGCCTTGGATTCCTTAACTGCTAAATCGGGAAATAAGACGACTGGTCCCAAAAATCCTATATTGAATAGTTCTTTGGCAGATATTTCCTATGGAAATTCTTTGACTCAAAATACGCAATTGGGCACTGATAAAATGCATGCGAGCGGAATTACCGGTAAAAATACGCTCATTACCTTATTGGATGAAGGGTTTTTAAATGCGAATGTTGTTACCTACCTACAAAATGTCAGGGATCAAAACCGAATTATTGCTACACTTTGTACCAGTCCAAATAGAACCAGCGTTTATAATGAAGGTAGTCATGGAACCAATGTAATGAGCACGATTGCGGCTTATGTGCCCGATAAACTCATTGGAACTGCTTTCAATGCCAACTTTGCTCTGGCACAAACTGAAGAAGGATTGACGGAATTTCCAGTAGAAGAAGTTAATTGGCTAAGAGGTGCAGAATGGGCTGATAGCCTTGGAACAGATATAATCAGTTCATCTTTGGGTTATTCTACCTTTGATAATAGTTTTTATAGCCATACCTACAATAACCTAGATGGTAAAACGGTACTCAGTACCTTAGCTGCCAATTGGGCAACTGAAAGAGGTATTATTTGTGTGATAAGTGCTGGAAACGAAGGAGCAAAAGTATGGAAATACATTTCTTCTCCTGGAGATGCGCTCGATATTTTAGCAGTTGGTGCAGTAGATAGCAAAGGGGCAAAAGCTAGCTTCAGTTCATTTGGACCTAGTTTTGACCAAAGAATTAAACCTGATGTTTCAGCAATGGGGCAAGCCACAGTTTTGGGATCTATTTCAAGTAGCATAACAACAGGAAATGGCACATCTTTTTCGGCACCACTCATCTCAGGATTAACGGCAGGGTTAATCGAAAAGTTTCCAAACAAAACGGCTAAGCAAATCATGACAGGCATTCGAAAGTCTGGCACTCTGAGCAGCAATCCCGATAACAATTTAGGCTATGGAATTCCCAATTATGAAAGAGCTTTATCTATCATAGATCCAATTTTAAGTACAGAGCCGAAAAGTTTGGGTGGCATTGTCATCTACCCAAATCCCATTTACATTGGTCAAAAATTACATTTACAAAGAGATGAATCGACCAAAGTGGAAGTTAAGTTATTAAATTCATTGGGTCAAGAAATACTCCAATTTGATTGGGAGAGCAATTTTAAAGAAATTTACTTAGGTCCTATTCAAACTGGCAAATATAATTTTAGATTTACATCTGATTTGTACCAAAAAGTACTACCCATTTATTTCACCAATTAAACCTATCATGAAAACTAGATTTTTATCCCTTGACATTCTACGCGGCATTACATTGGCAGCTATGATTTTAGTCAATACGTCAGGAAATGGCGAATTTACTTACGCCCCGCTAAAACATGCATCTTGGCATGGTTTCACGCCTACCGACTTAGTATTTCCTTCTTTTTTATTCATGGTAGGCGTAGCGATGCGATTTTCTTTCAAATCCTTCAATTACACTTTGACCCCTATTTTAAGGAATAAAATCATCAAAAGAACTTTGATGTTGTTTTTAATCAATTACATCATTTTTTACTTTCCATTTTTGGACTTTGATATTAGCAAATTACGATTTCTGAATGTCCTACCCAGAATTGCATTATCCTATTGTGCCATTTCATTTCTCGTTTTACAGGTTTCTGAAAAGTGGCTCACTCGAGTGAATATAGCCATTTTATTAGCTTACTGGGCCATTATGGGCTTCTTTGGTGAACCAGGCGCAGCATACGAATTGGCTACAAATGCCGTTCGAAAATTGGATTTATTGTTGTTTGGAGCCGACCATTTATATCATGGGAATGGATTAGCATTTGACCCTGAGGGTCTTTTGAGCACCTTACCGGCTTTTTCTACTTGTTTATTTGGCTACCAAACTAGTTTGTATCTAGAAAAAAAAAGAGCAAAAAACACCCCCCTCGTTCCTACACTTATTGCCTTTGGCATTGGCCTAATTACCTTGGCATTACTTTGGGATATAGCATTCCCAATCAATAAAAAATTATGGACGAGTTCATTTGTATTATTATGCGCAGGAATTGATTTTATCTTAATCGGTTTAACCTATTGGTGGATTGAAGTAAAAGAGAAGCACTTCGCGAATACTTTTTTCTTGGTTTTTGGCACAAATTCCATTTTAGCTTATGCCATTTCAGAGGTACTAGCTATACAATTAGACAAATTTAAAATTGCCGAAGGTGATGGATTTACCTCAGCTAATACATGGATTTATTGGCATATTTTTGAACCTATTTTCGGCAAATACAATGGTTCATTGGCCTATGCAATTGCATTTGTATTGGTTTGCTGGAGTATTTGTTATGTATTTTATAAGAAGAAAATCTTTTTGAAAGTTTAGTTAGAAGTAAGAGGTAAGAGGTAAGAGGTAAAAGGTAATAGCCCGATGGCTGAGCGGAGTCGAAGCCACCTTTTACCTCTTACCTATTACCTCCAAATAGTCCTCCATCGTATCTACATCCTGATAATCTTCATCAAACTCGACAAATTCACACAATTGAGGATTCGATTTCCAAAATTGACCTAAGCCTTTTTCGCCTTTCCAATCATTCAACTGAGACACTAAGTTATATGGAATTAAAATGGGTGGTGCGAGTAAGCCTCTAAATGAACTAACAATGGCCTTTTCAGGAAATAATTTATTTTGATCTATTAAACGATTAAAAAGAATTTCATTCACAAAAGGTAAATCGACCAAATGAACAATAACCGCACAATCTGGATTTAATGAACGAAAACCTTCCGACAAGGTACTGCCCATCCCCTCTTTAAAAGTTTCACAAACCAAATATTCAATGGAAGGATAAACCAGTTTTAAACGTTCTACAATAGTCACAGATTGATTAATTTCTGCTCCCAATAAAACTTTTACATGGGGTGTGACTTTCAATAAATGCAATACACTTAATTCTAGCAAACTTTTCCCATTCAATTCTAACAATTGTTTAGGTTGTCCTAATCGAGAAGAAGTTCCTGCCGCCAAAAGTAAGCCTTGAATCATTTTTATACCTGATCTATATCAAAAGGCAATTTTCTAATTCTTTTTCCGGTCGCCAAAAATACTGCATTACAAAGCGCAGGGGCAACTGGCGGTAAACCTGGTTCGCCTACTCCACCCGGTAAATCTTCATTTTTCATCACAAAAACTTCCATGGCTGGAATTTCACCTTGCCTTAAAACGGCATAATCATGAAAATTACTTTGCTGAGTTTCTCCTTTTACAACAGTTATTTCATTTTTGATGGCAGCCGTTAAACCCATGATAATATTACTTTGGGTTTGTGCGATTATATTTTTTTCATTCAAAGCGATGCCGCAATCGATGACAGAAAATACTTTTTTGATTTTCACTCCAGTACCCGACTTCTCTACTAAAATGGCATGAGCAACGGTACTCGCAAAAGATCTTGAAATCGCTATACCAATCGATTCACCTTTTTTTCGTCGATTACGATAGTCTGAAATCTCTGCTAACTTATTTAAAATGGCCGTAAACTTCGGATGATCTTTTAATAAATTCAAACGGACATCTAAAGGATCTTTTCTAGTAAAATGTGCGATTTCATCGATGAAACTTTCTTGTCCAAAAAGGTTCGTTGAAGCATAAACCGAACGCCACCAAAGAATAGGAATGTTTGTGGTTACTAAATTAAATGAATTTCGACGGTGCGGAAATTGATATGGACTATCTTCTAAACTAATACCTTCTCCCGCCCAAGGATCAGGTCCATCGCCTAAAGGCGCTTTAAATACTTGGTTTAAAATAGACGCGCCATTTAATTTATGCTCAAATGCTAAAATATTTCCTTGTTCATCTATTCCAGCTTTCATGGCAGATAACATACCAGGACGGAATGGACCTTGTTGCATATCATCTTCTCGTGTCCAAATAACTTTTACAGGCGCATTTACCTGTTTCGATAAATGTGCCGCTTCTAATACATAATCATAATAGGCTTTTCTACCGAACGCACCTCCTAAAAATGTCACATTGATTTTGACATTCTCTGGTTTAATTTGCAAATATTGAGCCAATTCATTTACTAAAGAATCTGGACCTTGAATAGGTGCCCAAACTTCTACTTGATCTCCCTGTACAAAAACAGTCGCATTTTCTGGCTCCATAGGTGCATGAGCTAAAAATGGGGTTTGATAATTGGCCTCTAATGTTTTATCAGAAATTAAAATGGCTTTTTCAAAATCTCCAACCTTGGCATCTTTGTATGCATTGCCTTTCTCTTTGGCAGCTATTTCTAATTTTTTAAAATAATCACTTGTATTCATTTCTGGAGCTTCATCAGAAGTCCAATCAATCGTCAAGAGTCGCTTTGCTTTTAATGCTGCAAAATAATTATCTGCCAAAACTGCTATTGCTTCAGTTCTCGCATGTGGCATTTTTCTTTCCGTTTTCACCACAAATTTAACTCCTGCTTGCGCAATGGCCTTTTCTCCATTGTATGATTTTACTTTTGCATGAATCATGGGCGCATGTGCAATGGATGCATATAACATTCCTGGTAATTTTACATCCATACCAAAAATGGCCGTTCCATTCACTTTCGAAGGAATATCTGTTCTTGGCAATGATTTTCCTATTTGAGTAAATTCATTTACGGGTTTTAAAATAGGATTAGCTGGAACAGGCAAATGTGAGGCTTCTTCTACTAAATCCCCATAAGAAAATGATTGATTTCCTTTTTTAGAAAACACTCTTCCCTCTTTGGCATAACAGTCAGAAATTCCAATATTCCACTTTTTAGCTGCAGTTTGAATCAACATTTCTTTCGCGGCTGCACCAGCAGTACGCATTGGAATATATCTTGTTCTTACAGAAGAAGAACCGCCCGACAATTGCGAACCAAATTTCGCAGAACCATCCGACATCACGATATTGACAGAAGACAAGGGTACTTCTAATTCTTCAGCTATTAATAAAGGTAGCGATTGAAAAGTACCTTGACCCATATCAGGTCGAGCATTGAAAATAGTAACATGTCCCAATTCATCAATCAAAATATATGGATTCATTTCAATTGCCAAATTGGCCACCTTTTTCAATTTATCAGTCGTTTTCGAATTTGCTTCGCTCGAAAAACCTAAGGCTAAAAAAGCAATAGATGCTGCGCTTTTTTTAATAAAATCTCTTCTTGAATTTGATAATTCCTTTTTCATCATTGATCTTATTTATGGTTTTTCTGATTTTGATTCAACACTTTTGCGGCAGAATGAATGGCTTTTCGCATATCATCGTAAGTGCCACACCGACAAATATTTCCTGACATTGCTTGATCAATGTCCTCATCACTAGGTTGTGTATTTTTGGCTAAGAGTGCGGAAGCTGCTAAAATTTGACCACTTTGACAATAGCCGCATTGAGGTACTTGTTCTTTGATCCATGCCAATTGAACCGCATGTTGACTCGTATTTGACAAACCTTCAATGGTCGTAATTTTATCTGCGGACTTTAGGCTAGATACGGGCGTTGAACAAGAACGGATAGGTTCACCATTTAACAAAACAGTACAAGCTCCACACAAACCCATTCCACAACCAAATTTTGTACCACTTAAACCTACAAAATCACGAATAACCCAAAGCAATGGGGTTTCAGTATCTACATCTACTCGATGCTTTTTGGAGTTTATTGTCAAAGAAAATATCGCCATATCATTTAATTTAAGTTTAAATTTACAATAAAATCTAATCCAAATGTTGAATTTCAAATAAATTGTCGAATTTGATTGAATTGAATTATTTTTGCTCTATGCTAACAGAACAGGAAATTTTATTTATTCAAGAAAATCTAAGCAAAGATCCTTTCCAAATTTCTTTAGCGGCCAAAAAAAACTCTAATTTTTCTATTCCAAAATTAGCTTTTCAAATTCAAGCTCGTCAAAAATTAAAAGATAAAATCCCAAGCTGGGCAAATAATTCTGCGATTTTTTTTCCACCAAGTATATCTTTAGAGCAATCTTCATCTGAATTAACAAGTCATTTTAAAGCAGGATTGATTAAAGGAAAAATCATTGATATTACAGGAGGTATGGGTGTAGATTCTTGGGCATTTGCTTTAGCTGGAAATCAAGTAGAATATGTGGAAATCCAACCCGAACTTTGTGAAATAACACAATACAACCACCAGGTTTTGTTAAAAGAAAATCAGCAGATCAAACACAACAACACAGATGGAATTCAATATTTAAATGAGCATTATCAAAAATTTGATTTTGTTTATCTAGATCCTGCCAGGAGAAATGAAAAAGGCGACAAAGTCATTTTGTTTAAAGATTGTCAACCGAACGTCATTGAAATATTACCAATAATCGATCAAGGACTACAATTATTGCTTAAAACTAGTCCCATTTTAGATATTGACCGAGCAG
>JBJTNH010000058.1:0-7351 GCA_046073945.1 Aquirufa sp.
AAGGACGAGATGGTCGATTTACCACTAGCATATTCAGAGATTATCTGTTGTTTAAAACTTTCACTGTAACGAATTACTTTTCTTCTTTGGTCCATAAGATTAAGGTTTATAAAACTGTAAACTTTTCTTAGGACGAGACACATGTATCTTACATCTTACATCATACATCTTACATCATACATCATCCCTCCAAAAAAGCCAAAACACTTTCCAATTGTATGCCTCTAGAGCCTTTCACTAAAATATAACTATGTTGAATAGGATGATCTTGCAACCAATTATGTAAGCCAAATTTGTCTGGGAAATAGTAGGCTTGAGGTAAATATTTTAAAGCAAATTGCATTTGTTCACCGACCAACAGGACTTTCTGGAATTGGCAATGGCTGATTAATTCTCCAAGCATTTCATGCTCATGTTGTGATTCATTGCCTAGTTCAAACATATCTCCTAAAATGACTAATTTAGGTTCATTTTCGGTTTCATTGAAGTGTTGAATGGCGGCAGACATGGAGGAAGGATTGGCATTGTAAGCATCCATTAAAACTTGATTTGTTCCAATTTTCATAAACTGAGAACGATGGTTGCTTGGTTGGTAGGTGCGAATTCCTTCGTGACATTGTTCATCACTTAATCCAAAATAATGGCCAATTGCCAAGGCCATTTGAATGTTTTCAAAATTGTAGATGCCAGGTAAATGACTTTTAACTTGCTCCCCAGTTGATGTTTGGTAAATCACCGTAGGTTTTGCTCCTAAAAGTTCAGTGGGTATTCCTTGATTAATTTCAATAACTTCTTTAAAAGTAAACTTCTCAAAAATTTCGCGTACTGCATTGGAATTTTTGGGAATAAAAACAGTAGAATGATGTTCTGATAAATATTGAAATAATTCTCCTTTCCCCTTCTTAACCCCTTCAATTCCTCCAAATCCTTCCAAATGTGCTTTACCGATATTGGTAATTAAACCATGTGTGGGCTGCGCAATATGTACTAATTCATGAATGTCACCTTGTTTGTTTGCACCCATTTCGATGACTGCAATTTCATGTTCAGGACGTATTCTTAATATGGATAAAGGGACCCCGATATGATTGTTTAAATTTCCAAAAGTCGCATAGCAATGCATTTTTTGAGATAAAACGGAATATATTAATTCTTTGGTCGTTGTCTTTCCATTAGAACCAGTTAATCCAATAATGGGAATTTGAAGAGTTTTTCGATAATCACTGGCCAAATCCTGTAGAGCTTTTAAGCCATCTTCCACTAATAGAGTTTCTGGGAAAATGTCAAATTGCGGATCATCAATTACAACAAATTTGGCTCCTTTTTGAATGGCTTCTTGGGCTAATTGATTGGCATTGAAATTTGGACCTTTCAAAGCAAAGAATATGTTGCCAGTTTGGATTTTCCGAGTGTCCGTTGAAACGCCAGTGCTGGATAAAAATTTCTCTAAAAGTGTTGAATTGTTGATCTTCATTTTAATTTTACAAAGCCTATTCAAAAATTACCCACAAATATCGAATGAAATTTTTAGTATTTCTCCTTTTCTTGCTAATGCCTCTGAAAATTTTGTCTCAAAGTGGCAATTGGAAGGAAATTCAAACAATTTCTGTCGAGCAAAATGCCCATTTACTCAAAATGCCCTTTGCAGGTAGTTTTAATTCTGCCCAAGTGGAATCCATCGATTTGAATGCAGATGGAATCGAAGATTTAGTCGTGTTCGATCGGACTTGTCAAAAATTAAGTACATTCTTGGCTGAAAATTCTTCCTCGGCTAATTCCTACATATACGCACCCTTTTATGAGAACCAGTTTCCCACGATTGAAAATTGGTTTCATTTGATTGATTTTGATGGGGATCTGAAAAAAGATTTATTCTGCTACTCCGCTGCTGGAATCAAATTGTACAAAAATGTGGGTCAAGGAAAACTAAATAAGTTTGTCCTTTTTCAAGATCCATTGTATTCTGAGGGATTTTCAGGAAAAATAAATTTATACGTGGCGCCAAGTGATATTCCCGCCATTGGCGATTTAGACGGAGATGGGGACCTAGATATTTTAGCCTTTGAACCAGCAGGTCATTTTTTGGAATTACATCAAAATTTTAGTGTGGAAAAATTAGGAAAGCCAGATATCGACTATAAGAGAACTGTTCAGGGCTGGGGTAATTTTATACATAATGATTGTAAGGATATCGTTTTTGGTACAAGCTTTAGTAATGGAATTCAAACACAAACAGTCAATAGCGCAGAAAATACACTACATGTTGGAAATGCTTTGTCGCTTTGGAATTCGTCTAAAAATACGTCCATGGATTTGTTGTTTGGGCATATCTCATGTTCCAATTTAGTGCATTTATCAAATACAGGTACTGGTTTAAAACCAAATTTTGAACTCACCACTTATGATTTTCCAAGAACAAATCCAGTAAATGTTGCTGCTTTTGCTTATGCAAATTCAGTTGACCTTAATCGTGATGGTAAAATGGATTTGTTGGTATCTACTAACACTTCAGACAATGTCAATTACACGCAAAATTTTCAGAAAAATTTACTCTATTTTCAACAAGTAGGTTCAGAATTAATTAAACAAACTGACGGCTTTTTACAAGATGAAATGATTGATGTGGGGGAGAAAGCTAGTCCTGTTTTTTGGGACGCAGATCAGGACGGTGATTTGGATTTATTGATTGGAAATGCTGGAATTAGAGGTGAAAAAGGAGTTAGAGCTTCTATTTATTATTACGAGAATTCAGGTTCCAATGCCAATCCAGCCTATGTATTTCGCAGCAAAGATTTTATGCAATTTTCAGAAAAAAATCAAAGTACGAATTTGCGTTTGCAAACAGTCGATTGGAATTTGGATGGAAAAAAAGATTTGGTGTTGAATTTTGAAACATTTGTTGATTTACAAATGCAGGTTCTGATAGCTGGGAAACAAGAATTTGTTTCATATAATTTGAAAAATATTTCTTTAGGAGAATCAGTGTATTTAAAGGATGTTGATCAAGATGGAATTTTGGATGCTTTTGTTTTAAGTAAATCGGGACAAATACAAAGATTTCAATTAATGGAAACAAAATCGAATGGTCTAGATTGGAAGCTCATTGAGCCTGATTTGTTTTCATTATCTTCTTTGAAAACCTGGTCGATTCAGAGTTTTGATTTTTTGGATGATGCTGGTGATGGGCAATTAAAATTGATGGCAATGGACAAAGTGGGTAATATACATTGGGCAGAGATAGATTGGGCCAATCATAGAATCATTGAAAAACCGGTTCCTGCTGAAATGGCCTTCAATTATGGAAAAAATACATCCATTCAGTCTTTCGATTGGAACCAAGATGGCAAACAAGATTTATTGCTTGGCTTGGGAGGAGGAGGTATTCGTTTGTTTCAGAATAATAGCAGTTCTCCAATTTTGGACAATAAAGAAGCAATTATTCAAATTTGGCCTAATCCAAACCAAGGCGAGTTTTTCATTCGCACGGCTGAAAAGGGACAAATTAAGATAATAGATTTTCTAGGAAAGCTTATTTATGAAAATCTCAACGTTCCTGCTTTGGAATCAAATCGTATTCTTTTAAACTCAGAAATCAAAGGCGTATTTTTCGTTCAGTTTACGGGAGAAAGTGGAAAGAGAGGAGTAGGGAAGATTATTTTGGAATAGATTTATCTTTATTTTTTACTACAATATTTTCTATTTATCACAACGGACACAAAGATATTGTTATCCCTACTTACCTCTTACCTTTTACCTCTTACCTCTTACCTTTTACCTCTCTTCACTCTTCTTATTAAAAAAACTTCGGAGCTCCTAAGACGATTTGTCTAATAGATACAATAATGACCACTAAGCCGACTAAAATCATCATGGATTTTACAGGAATTTTATTGGCTAATCTTGCAGCGATAGGTGCTGCAATAACTCCGCCTAAAATTAAACCAAAAATAACTTGCCAATAGCCCAAACCTATTACCGTAAAAAAGGTAATTGAACTAGCTAAGGAAACAAAGAATTCAGTTAGGTTAACAGATCCAATGGTGTATTTAGGGTGTCTTCCGGAGGCAATTAGGGTAGAGGAAACGATGGGTCCCCAGCCGCCGCCGCCAATGGAATCTAAATATGCTCCAAATAGAGCTAAGATACCCAAGCGTTTGGTCGGCTTCTTCTGTATACGTTTAACCAAAGCTTTTCTAATGATAATCACACCTAATATTAAAGTGTAAACCGAAACAATCGGTTTGATGTATCCCGCATATTCTTCTAAACTTGAAAGGACATAAGCCCCTAAAATAGCACCTATGATGCCTGGTATGACCAAGGTTTTAAATAATTTGGAATTCACATTGCCAAATTTTAAGTGCATATAGCCAGAAACACCTGATGTAAATACTTCCGATGCATGCACGCTGGCAGATGCAGCAGCAGGAGTGATGCCTACAGATAATAAAAAAGTTGTGGCTGTGACTCCATAAGCCATACCCAATGCGCCATCTATCATTTGAGCAATAAAACCACCCATGACGTAGTATAAAACATCTGGAGTAAGTTCTGTCCACAATCCTGAAATTTTTTGTGGAGTAAAATAAGTGAATAATAAGTGCCCAACAATCATTAATGCTATCGCATTACTAATATGAATGATGACTTCAGTAATGCTTCTTTCTCGTTTCCAAATGATATTAACTGCTTTTAAAAAGCTAGGAAAATGCGATTTTATTTCGTTTTGTTCTTTGTTGGATTCAGCCGACATAAAGGGTTCATTCTAGTATTTACCTACAAAGTTAATAGACTTTACTTAATCTACCAATAAAGTAGAGTAAATATTTTTTCACAAAAAAGGCGTAATTTGCATTCCTTTTTAAAAATTAGAAGAATCACATGCGTACAGAGTATCATTTTCGTGAAATCGAAAAGCAATGGCAACAGTTTTGGGAAGAGAATAAAACCTTTCAAGCCAATATCAATCCTGATAAACCCAAGTATTATGTCTTAGATATGTTTCCGTATCCATCGGGAGCGGGTTTACACGTTGGGCATCCACTTGGATATATAGCATCAGACATTGTTGCTAGATATAAAAGACTCCAAGGTTTTCAGGTGTTGCATCCCATGGGTTTTGATTCATTTGGTTTGCCAGCTGAGCAATATGCCATTCAAACGGGTCAGCATCCTGCTATTACAACAGAACAAAATATTACTCGATATATTGAGCAATTAAAGAACATGGGTTTCTCCTTTGATTGGTCAAAGGAAGTTCGTACCTCCGATGCTTCTTATTATAAATGGACACAGTGGATTTTTATGCGAGGGTTTAATTCTTGGTACAATCAAGAATCAGATAAAGCTGAGTCCATCGATTCTCTAAAAGATATTTTAGCTCAAAAGGGCTCAATAGGCTTGAGGGCTGTATGCGATGAAGAATTGCCAAGGATCGATGCAGTTACATGGAATAATTATTCAGAGGATGAAAAATATGCCTATTTATTAGGTTTTAGATTGGCTTATTTGGATGATTCTGTCGTGAATTGGTGTCCAGCCTTGGGTACAGTTTTGGCTAATGATGAAGTTAAGGATGGAGTTTCAGAAAGGGGAGGATATCCGGTTGAACAAAAGAAAATGCGTCAATGGTCGATGCGAATTACAGCCTATGCAGATCGTTTGTTGCGAGGATTGGAAGAGATTGATTGGTCTGATTCTTTGAAAGAACAACAAAGAAACTGGATTGGGAAGTCGACAGGAGCGGAAGTTGAATTCGATATAGATCAAGTGCCTTCTTCTTTACAAGGAAAGAAAATTAAAGTTTTTACTACACGAGTTGATACCATTTATGGTGTTTCATTCATGGTTTTAGCACCTGAGCACGAATGGGCTTTGGAATTGACTACATCTGAACAACAAACTGCTGTTGAGGAATATATTCACTGGGCAAAATCTCGTTCAGAATTAGATCGTTTATCGGAAGTAAAACAAGTCTCTGGAGTATTTACGGGATCTTATGTGATTAATCCATTGAACAATGAAAAAGTGCCTATTTTCTTAGCGGACTATGTTTTAGCGGGTTATGGAACGGGTGCTGTGATGGGCGTGCCTTCAGGTGATCAAAGAGATTGGAATTTTGCAAAACATTTTGATTTGCCAATAATCCCTATTTTAGATGCTCAAGTAGCTATTGATAAACAAGCGGATAACACAAAAGAAGGAAAATACATTAATTCAGGAATGATTAATGGTTTGAATTATAAAGAAGCGACGCAGAAATTAGTAGCCTGGTTGGAAGAGAAGGGGATTGGAAAAGGAAAGATTCAGTTTAGAATGCGTAATGCGGTTTTTTCCCGTCAACGCTATTGGGGAGAGCCAGTTCCCGTTTATTTCAAGCCAAATAATCAAGGAGAATTATTGCCCTATTTAATTCAGGAGTCTGAATTACCTTTGGAATTACCTAAAATTGACAAGTATTTGCCAACTGAAACAGGTGAACCTCCATTGGGAAGAGCGGCTGATTCATGGAAATACCATGGAAAGTACGATTATGAATGGTCTACTATGCCAGGTTGGGCAGGTTCATCTTGGTATTGGTACCGTTATATGGATGCTCAAAACAGGGATTTCTTTGCGAGTAAAGAATCCATCGAATATTGGCAAGCCGTTGATTTATACATTGGTGGTTCTGAGCATGCAACTGGGCACTTATTGTATTCTCGTTTTTGGAACAAATTTTTGAAAGATTTGGGCTATGTCAAAGAAGAGGAATTTGCCAAGAAATTGATTAACCAAGGAATGATTCAAGGAAGATCAAACTTTGTCTATCGTTTAAAAGAAGCAGATAAAGTTACTTTTGTTTCCTTTGGGTTAAAAGATCAATATGATGTAGCGGCCTTGCATGTGGATGTTAACATTGTGGAGAATGATGTATTGGATATTGAAGCATTTAAGTCGAGCAGAAATGACGTTCCAGCGGATGCTGAGTTTATCTTAGAAGATGGTAAATATGTGTGTGGATGGGAGGTTGAAAAGATGTCAAAATCTAAATTCAATGTGGTTAATCCAGATGATTTAATTGCCAAATATGGAGCTGATACATTACGTGTCTACGAAATGTTTTTAGGTCCATTGGAGCAATTTAAGCCTTGGAACACCAATAGTATTTCTGGTTCGCATAATTTCTTACGTAAAGTATGGCGTTTGTTTTTTGATGAGGTTAGCTTTAAGTCCAAATTAACAGATGAGGCTGCTAAACCAGAAGAATTAAAAGTTTTACATACGGCCATTCGAAAGGTGCAAGAAGATTTAGAGCGTTATTCATTTAATACAGTGGTATCTACTTTGATGATTTGTGTCAATGATTTAA
>JBJTNH010000059.1:0-1971 GCA_046073945.1 Aquirufa sp.
GGTATTCAAGCAAATTCCATCAATAATAATTGGTCAAATGCAGGTTTAGGGGGTCAAAATGGTGCATTCCGGTCTAGCTTGGTCGAATTAGGCTTATTGGTCGATTATCATTTCATTGATTATCAAAAAAATAAAAAAGTAAGAAATTGGACACCATATTTATATGGGGGTTTTGCCACTTTTTTTGCCAACCCTTCTAATTCAATCGCCAGCTCAAATGTCATGAATGGCTCCTTTATTTCTTTTGCGATTCCATTTGGTGTTGGTATAAAATACCAAATGAGTCCTTTGTGGGGAATCAAATGGGAAGCTGGTACTCGGAAAACTTTGACCGATCGATTGGATGGTTGGATTACGCAAGGGGCTGATCGTTCCAATTTTACTACCAGTTTGACAGATCAATATTTAAATACTTCTGTGTCGATTACTTTTAGTTTACAGAGTATTTATTGTCCGAGTGAATATCAAAATTAATTTCCTTTGAATAGGAAAGGGAAATAGTTACCTTTGCCAATTAATAGTTGAATTAAATTTTATTGCCCAAGTGAAAGAATCTATTGACCTGAACAATCTTCCTGCACACATCGCCGTTATTATGGACGGGAATGGTCGTTGGGCTAAACAAAAAGGTTTTACAGATCGAATTTTTGGTCATCGAAATGCAATCAAAGCTGTTCGTGAGACCATCGAAGGATGTGGGGAATTGGGGGTGAAATATTTAACATTGTATGCATTTTCAACGGAAAATTGGAACAGACCCAAAGCAGAAGTAAGCGCTTTAATGGCCTTGTTGGTAAGTACCATTCAAGATGAATTGCCCACAATGATGAAAAATCAAGTTCGCTTGAATGCCATCGGAGATTTAAGTACTTTACCAGGTAAATCTGCAAGTGAATTACAGGCCGCCATCGATAAAACAGCTAATAATACGGGTCTGACGCTTGTTTTAGCCTTGTCTTATTCAGGGAAATGGGACTTAGTAAATGCAACGAAAGCAATTTCCGAAAAAGTTAAAAGTGGAATTTTGAGTGCGAATGATATTACAGATCAGCTCTTAGCCAATCATTTATCAACCGCTGGCATGCCAGATCCTGATTTAATGATACGTACCGGAGGAGATCACCGAATAAGCAATTTTATGCTTTGGCAATTAGCTTATTCAGAATTATATATTTTTGAAGAATTATTTTGGCCAGATTTTAGAAAAGAACATTTACATCAGGCAATTCTTGATTTTCAGATGCGTGAAAGACGATTTGGAAGAACAAGTGAGCAAGTAAAGAGTGAGGGCTAAGGCTAGCAAATGAAAAAAAACGATTTCATGTATCAAATTAGTAAGTTAAAGAGTAAATTGACATTTCTAGTAATGCTAGTAGGTTTTTTGTTGATTCAAAAAAATCAAGTCAATGCGCAAAATTTAGGTGGCCGTCTGTTTTCTACCACACCTAGTTCCTCCACTTCTGAATTTTCCTATGCTTTGCCACAAGAATATGAAATCGCGGGAATAAGTGTTTCAGGTTCTCAGTATTATGATGGAAATTCCATGATCAGTATTTCTGGTCTACAAATTGGTGATAAAATTAAAGTTCCTGGAGACGCTATTGCATCTGCCATTCGCAAAATCATGGATCAAGGGATTTTGGATGATGTGAGTGTTTTTGCGACAAAAACAGAAGGGACTAAAATTTGGTTGGAAATCGCTTTGAAAGAAAGACCTCGTTTGTTTGCCATTTCTTATGTTGGAATTAGAAAGGGAGAACAAGAAACCATCAATGAGAAAATTAAAACCTACAAAGGCAAAATTATCACTGAAACACTTCGTAAAAACCTAGAATTAGCCATTAGGAAGTATTATCAAGAGAAGGGTCGTTTGAATGTTACGACAAAATCTGTTGTAAAAACAGATTCTATTAGAGGAAATAATGCCGTTTTACAAGTTACTGTCGTAAAAGGAGAAAAGGTTAAAGTGAA
>JBJTNH010000060.1:0-22016 GCA_046073945.1 Aquirufa sp.
GCTTCGCTTTTTGATTTTTATTTGAAGCAATTTTTGGAAGGACAAGCTGCCTTGCCAGAAAATGGGATAAAAGCTTTGGCAGAGCAATTATTGGATAGATTGAATCCTGATTCAGTTTTGCTCAATACCCCAATTGTCAAAATAGATACAAATGAAGTACAACTTGCTTCAGGAAAGAAAATTGTTTTTTCAAACTTAAAATTGGCTTGTGACGCAAAAGGCGCTGCTAAATTATTGGGAGTGGAGTTGGATGCAGATTCTTTTAATGCTTGCACTACGTATTATTTTTCTGCGGATAAATTTCCGAATGATTTGCCTTTGATTCATTTACTGCCTAAAAATTCTGGAGCTATCCTGCATTTTTCTTGTTTGAGTAATATTCAATCATCCTATGCCCCCAAAGGTAAAAAGTTGATATCGGTAACCAGTTTGTCCCATGGAATTTCTTCCCAAGAAATTGCCAAAGAATTGGAATTTTATACTGGTCAATTGAAAGGTTTAAAATTTTTAAAGTCTTATTTTATTCCTCATGCATTACCTCGAGTAGGCCAATTTGAATCATTGAAGAAAGCTGCTGCTGATCGAAATATAACTTTGTTGGGAGATTATGCTAGTTTTCCTTCTTTGCAATCTGCTTTTCAATAGTTTTGGGCAAATGATAATTATGTAAGGGATTGAGAATTCTAATCTCATTATTTTGTAAATTGCAAAATAATTAATCCCTTAAGTATAATGAAAAGTTTAATTCTTTTAAGCTTGTTTACACTGACTATTGTTTCCTGCCAAACAAAAAGTTCAGATTATCAAAAAGCAGCTGCCAATCCCGAATTTTTAATACGTTCCGAGGTTATGTTAACAGAAAGTATCATTCATGATATTTTTGCACCTCCTGTTTCTTCTAGAATATATATGTATGCTAGCATCGCAGCCTATGAGGCAGCACTGCCTGGAGAAAAAGGATACCAGTCTTTGGTAGGCCAATTAAATGGTTTTGAAAAAGTAGCAAAACCTGAGCCAGGTCAAGAATATTGTTATCCATTGGCTTCGGTAAGGGCTTTTTTGAAGGTTGGTAAAAACCTAACATTTGCTCAAGAATTATATGATGAATTTGATAAAAAAATGGAAGAAGATTACCTGAAAACAGGCATTCCTTCGGATGTGTATGATCGATCCATTGCATTTGGAGATTCAGTTGCAGAATCAATCATGAAATATGCTGCAAAAGATAATTACAAACAAACGAGAGGTTTTCGATATACCGTTACTAATTTACCAGGAACTTGGACGCCCACTCCACCAGCTTATATTGATGCTGTAGAGCCATATTGGACTAAAATCCGTCCAGCAGTTTTGGATTCATCGGGTCAATACAAAGCACCTAAGCCTTCAAAATTTGATTTAACGAAAGGCAGTCCTTATTATAAAGAAGTAATGGATGTTTATGAAGTTGTCAATCATTTGACAAATGAGCAAAGAGATATTGCCAATTTTTGGGATTGCAATCCTTTCAAAATGAATATTTCTGGACATGCCATGTTTGCCACAAAAAAAATGTCGCCAGGTGGTCACTGGTTAGGAATTGTTGGTCAAGTCGCACGTCAATTGAAAAAGTCACACATGGAAACTGCTGAAGCATTAGTGATGACTTCCATAGCTATTTTTGATGGTTTCATTACTTGTTGGGATGAAAAATATCGTTCTATACGAATCAGACCTGAAACAGTAATTAATGCGAGCAGTGATAAAGCATGGTTGCCTGTTTTACAAACACCTCCTTTTCCAGAATATACTTCTGGACATAGTACGATTTCGGGATCTGCTTCTACGGTTTTGACAAAGGTTTTAGGGGAAAATATTGCATTTTCAGATTCGACAGAAATACCTTATGGTTTGCCTCCTCGTAAATTCACTTCTTTTTTACAAGCCGCTGATGAGGCTTCTATTTCACGATTATATGGTGGAATTCATTTTAGACCTGCTTTGGATGAAGGAATTAAGCAAGGTAAATTAGTTGGAAATTATGTGCTTGCAAATGTGAAAACAAGAAAATGAAAAGAGACATTGAAACCAAAGAGGATATCAAAGTTTTTGTAGATTCTTTCTACAAAAATATGTCTTCGGATGATTTGGTTGGGCATGTGTTTATCGATGTTGCCAAAGTAGATTGGTCTCATCATCTGCCTAAAATGTACGATTTTTGGGAAATGCTCTTGTTGGATGGATCTAGTTACCGAGGTGCACCGATGCAACCACATTTGAAAGTGAATCAAATGGAACCTTTAACTCCGGCACATTTTGAACATTGGATTGAACTATTTAACAGCAATTTAGACGCCTTGTTCGAAGGTCCCAAAACGGAGGAAGCAAAGTTGAAGGCTAAAAATATTGCGTTAACTTGGTTATATAAATTTGAAATGATCAATCATCCTAAACCATAATTCCATGGGCTATCAATTTTTGACGCTAGAGAAACATGCAAATATTTGGACCTTGAAGTTGAAGAGGGAAGAAGTTTTTAATGCATTGAACGCAGGATTGATTCATGAAATCAGAGACGTGGCCGAAAAAGCTCAAATTTCTGATGAAATGCGTGTATTAGTGATTACAGGAATTGGTAAAGCATTTTGTTCTGGCGCTGATTTAAAGGCGGGTTTGGTTGATCCAGATTTGGGCAATGTATTGAGGGAAACTTATAACCCAATGATATTGGCATTAAGAAATTTAGAAAAGCCAATTATTGCCGCTGTTAATGGTCCCGCCGCTGGAGCAGGTTGTAGCTTAGCTTTGGCATGTGATGTAATCATTGCGAAAGAGTCGGCCTATTTTTCAGAATTATTTGTGCAAATTGGATTGACTTTAGATGCAGGTAGTACCGCATTTTTGATGCAAACTGTGGGTTATCACAAAGCATTTGAAATCGCATCAAGTGGTAGAAAAATTTCTGCAGAAGAAGCGAAACAATTGGGCTGGGTCATGGAAGTTATTCAAGATGTGGATTGGGAAGAGCGAGTGAACCAGATTGCCCAAGATTATGCCAATAAGCCTACAAGAGCCTTAGCTTTAATGAAAGCTGCTTTTCAAAAGGTGGGTACATTAAATTTAGAGAAAGCCCTAGAATTAGAGGCTGAATATCAATCGATAGCCGGACAAACATCAGATTTCTCGGAGGGAGTCATGGCATTTCTTCAAAAGCGGATTCCCGTATATTCAGGTAAGTGAAAAGTAGAATTAATAATTGTACTTTTTAAAGAATTATTTTTTTCATATATAGTTAACATTGCCTTAATATTTAGTAATATTTTAGGAATTACCTTTGAATTAGGCATTAAGTTGCTTAAATTTCTAATGATGTAACCTATTTTTTAGGGTTTCATTACACCATTATAAATGAAAAAAATTCAATCAATTAACTCACAAAACTTTTATTATGAAAAAAAAGTTACAAAATCAGCATTGGCGATTTTCTAAAAATGCCAGTTGTCTGACGCAATTACGGATGTTATTATTCGTGATTTTAGGAATTTTTGCACAAAATTCCTTTGCACAAAATGCATCAGTTTCTATTTCAGGTAGATTGTACGATTCTAAGACGAACGAGCCTTTAATAGGAGGTAGTGTAGTCATCAAAGGCTCAACAAAAGGAGCAAGTACGGATGCCAATGGTAAGTATTCAATCTCTGTGCCTAACAATAAAGCTGTTTTGGTATTTCGTTATGTTGGATATAATTCAACTGAAATTGAAGTAGGAAATAAGACCGCTATCGATGTGGCTTTGGTTTCTACAGCTTCTGACCTTGCGCAAGTAGTTGTGATGGGTTATGGAACTCAGAAACAAAGAGATGTGACGGGTTCTGTGAAATCAGTAAAAAGCGAAGCATTCAACAAAGGTATCATCAACTCGCCAGAGCAATTATTGCAAGGTAAAGTAGCGGGTGTGAATGTGACATCTTCTACTGGTGAGCCAGGCGGTAATCAAGGAATTACGATTCGTGGTCCCGGAGGTTTACGAACAGGAAGTACGCCATTGTTTGTTATTGACGGTTTAGCCTTAGATAATTCAAGTACAGGTGGTGGAAATCCAATGAACTTCTTGAATCCACAAGATATTGAGACGATAGACGTATTAAAAGATGCATCAGCAACGGCTATTTATGGAGCAAGAGGAGCAAATGGTGTGGTTTTAATTACAACGAAGAAAGGTAAGGCTGGGGTTTCTACTATGGACTTCTCAACTAGTTATGGTTTTTCTACCATTGCTAATCCACTTCCTGTATTATCTGCTGCAGAATTCCGTAAGCAAGTACCTGCGAATGGAGGAACTTTGGAAGATTTTGGTGCAAGCACTGATTGGCAAAGTCAAATTACTCGTACAGCTTTGACAAAAAATCACAATTTGAATTTGAGTGGTGGAGCGAATAAATTAACTTATTTCGCTGCTTTTGGCGCTCAAATGCAACAAGGTATTTTGAAAAACAATCAATTGGATCGTTTAACAGGTCGTATGAATTTGAATCAAAAATTCTGGGATGACCGTTTGGTAATTGATGCTAATTTGAATTACTCGAATACGGTCAATGAAAGACCAGCCATTGAAGGTTTATTGGGAACGGCTTTGTCTAATAACCCAACTTTGCCAGCTTATGAGGCAGATGGTAAAACTCCAGCGAAATTTTTAAATGCGAGTAATCCATTATTGACTTTGCAATTATTTAAAGATGTGAACACAACTAATCGCTTCATCGCGAACATTTCTCCATCTTTGAAATTAGCAAAAGGTTTGGTGTATCGTTTGAATTATGGTTATGACAATTCGACATCTGTAAGAGATGTTCAATCTTTGGCTAGTTTAGTTCCAAAGCAAGATGGTCGTTTGGATACCTATAATACAAGCAATAAGAATGAATTGATTGAGAATTATTTGACGTATGACAAAACAATTGGAGATCATGCATTTACTGCTTTGATTGGTCATTCTTATCAAAAGATTCAATATCAGTGGAGAACTTGGAGCATCAATAAATTTCCAATTGTTCCTACCGAGCCAATTTACAATCCAGGTATTGGACAAGAGTTAACGTTAGCGACAAACAAACCAGGTGGTTCTGCGTTTATCAACGAATTACAATCATTTTATGGTCGTTTGAATTATAATTACAAAGAGAAATATTTGGTAACAGGTACAGTTCGTGCGGATGGTTCTTCTAAGTTTGGTGCCAATAATAAATATGGTATTTTCCCTTCATTCTCTCTAGGATGGAGAATTTCTGAAGAAGATTTCTTGAAAAATTCTACGGCTATCAGTAATTTAAAATTACGTGGAGGTTGGGGTAAAACAGGAAATCAAGAGATTCCACCAAAAATCACTCAACCTTTGTTTACAGCTTCTGTGAGTGGATCTACTTCTTATCCTTTGGATATTTCTTCTACGTACCCTGCTGGTATCACGTATTCACGTTTGGCTAATCCAGATATTCAATGGGAAGTATCTGTTCAATCGAATATCGGTTTAGATTTCGGATTGTTCAACGGTGCCTTGAATGGATCGGTTGATTATTTCAGAAAAGTTTCTAATAATATTTTGTTAGAAGTTATTCCTGCAGATCCAGTTCAGCCAGCTACATCGGTTTGGACGAACGTAAATAACATGGAAATTATCAATAGCGGTTTGGAATTTGATTTGGATTATAAGTTCCAAACTCAATCAGGCATGAAATTCAATGTAGGCGGTAACTTAGCTTTGATCAAAAATGAAGTAACGGGTTCTCCTTACACGGTAATTCCTTCGGGTTCAGCTTCTGGTTCTGGTTTGACTTCTGCGACAATCAATGGTTACATCAACGGTCAGCCGATTGGTACATTCTTCTTGAAAGAATTTACAGGATTTGATGCTAATGGTGTAAGTACTTATGCTGATACGGATAAAGATGGTATTGTAACGGATAAAGATAGAATTGCAGCGGGAACGGCATTGCCAACTACCCAATATAACTTCTTCTTAAACGCTGCTTACAAAGGTTTTGATGTATCCTTGCAATTCAACGGTGTTTCAGGAAATAAAATTTATGATAACACAGCCAACTCAACTTTTTACAAGTTGAAAATCGCGAAGAATACGAACGTGATTCCTTCAGCATTTGCAGACGCAAAAGAATCCATTAACAATGCTGCGCCAGTATCGACGCGTTATTTGAAAGATGGTTCATTCTTACGTTTGAATAACTTGTCTTTGGGTTATCAATTTAATACCGAAAAGTTAGGTATAAGTAAGTTCATTTCTAAAGCTCGCTTATCAGTAACGGGTCAAAACCTTTGGGTAATGACAAATTACGATGGCTTTGATCCGGAAGTGAACAAAGACAACTCTATCAATGGAGTATTATCTTATGGAATTGACTATTTAAGTTATCCAAAAGCAAAATCTTTCATTATTGGTTTGAATCTAACATTCTAATTTTTTTATAAAAATGAAAAACTTTAAAAAAATAGCAACTTTAACTTTAGCTGTCTTTGCGCTTGCAGGATGTACTAATTTAGAAGAAACTATCCTCGACGAATATAATGCAGCAGGTCTTACAGATAAGCAAGCGGCAGATGGTATGATTGCTCCTGTTTATGCAGTTTTACCAACCATTTTTCAACATACAACCTTGTTTGCTTTACAAGAAATATCCACGGATGAAGCAATCTTACCTTATCGTGGTGGAACGGATTGGGGTGATAATGGAATTTATCTTTCATTGCATAAGCATGAAACAACAAGTACAGACCCGAACGTGAAAAATACGTGGAATGCCATTGTAGCAGGTATTTCTCGTAGTGTTACAGCTATCAATTCATTGAAATTGAACAAAGATGCTTCTTCTAAATTGTATTTAGCTGAGGCTCGTGGAATGCGTGCTTATTACAATATGTTGATGTTGGATTTGTTTGGCATTTCTTTGTCAAAAGAAGATTTGGGAGATGTTTCAGCAATTCTTCGTGGTGATCAAGCCATTGAGTATATCAAAAAAGAATTGTTAGATGTAGAGCCAATTTTAGAAACTACTTCAGGACCTGGTCGTTTGACAAAGGCTGGAGCTTGGGGTTTGTTGGCTAAGTTACATCTAAATGCGAGTGTTTGGAGAGATATTTATGCAGCTAAGCATACGTTCAAATCTGAAGATATGGATAAGGTGATTGAGTATACGGATAAAATTATCAACTCAGGAAATTATGCATTATCATCGGATTATTGGGATGTTTTCTCTAGCAACAATCATGGAAACAAAGAATTAGTTTTTGCTGTTGATCAACGATTTGATTTGAATGGCCATAACCGTATGTCTTATTTCTCTTTGGCGAATGATCAACGTCCATTGCCGGCATATCCTGCAGCCAATGGTACGGATGGACCTGCGATTACTTCAGATTTCTACCAATCATGGGTTTCTGCTTATGGTTCTGTAGATCCTGCTATTGCTGACCCTCGTTTTTACAAACAAAATGTAAATCCAGATATCGAATGTGTAGATCCTGCAACGTATAGAATTGACCGTGGAATTTTGAGAGGACAACAATATGGTCTTGTTTATTCAGGTGGTGCATTTGTTAAGTGTGCAGACGGTAAAAATAAGGTAGGTAAAATCTATAATACGAGAGGTAAGGCTCCTTTCCCTCCAGTAATTCATACAGAGAAAGTTGATTTCTCAATCGCTGGTAGTGATTACAGTACTGGATACCGTGTGGAGAAATACGAGTTTAGCCAAAAGTCACAATCAGGTCGTAACTACGGTGAGGCTGATTTAGTAATTGTTCGTTTAGCAGATGTTTATTTGATGCGTGCGGAGGCTAAATTGAGAAAATCAAATGATGTAGCAGGTGCTCTTGCAGATGTGAATAAAGTGCGTTTATCACGTACTTCAAATTCTCCAGCTAGTTCTTTATCGACCATCAATTTAGATTTATTGCTACGTGAGCGTGGATTTGAATTCTATTGGGAATTGCAACGCAGAACGGATTTGATTCGTTTTGATAAATATGAAGATGCTTGGACTGAAAAGTCGAATACTGACAAGAACAAGCGTATATTCCCTATCCCACAAACTGCGATTGATGGAGCATCTAACTTAACAGGTTATATGAAACAAAATCCTGGTTATTAATTTTGGATGAATTAAAATTTAAAAGTGGTCTCAGAAATGCGACCACTTTTTTTGTTTATTAAGCTTAATTTTTTTAAT
The DNA here is from genome assembly GCA_046073945.1 of Aquirufa sp. Lineage (GTDB taxonomy): Bacteria > Bacteroidota > Bacteroidia > Cytophagales > Spirosomataceae > Aquirufa. Next base: position 8,220 of record JBJTNH010000060.1, read on the forward strand.
TTCTACATATTTTTATATTTATTCATGAAAAAATATTCAACTTCGAGAAGAGCCTTTCTTCAACAAATTTCTTTTGCATCTTTGGTTTTGATGAGCGGTGAAGTGAAAGCTTTATCGGCAACTGATTTTATTCATCTCAAGAAAAAAGTAAAACTACGTTTTGTAGTAGCTTCGGATTCGCATTATGGTCAAGATAAAACGCCATTTGAAGAATATATGCAAAGATCAATCCAGCAGATTAATCAATTTCATCAAAACAGTAAATTGGATTTTTGTGTAGTTAATGGAGATATCATTCACAATGATAAAAAATGGCTCCCGATAGCAAAAAAAGAATTGGATGCTTTTCAGATGCCTTATTATGTGACTCGAGGAAATCATGATATGGTTACACCGGAATTTTGGCAAGAAGTCTTCAACAGTCCTTTGAATCAAGTCGTAGAAACCAAACATGCTACGCTTATTTTAGGGGATACTTCCAATGAAAAAGGGGAATATCTTTCTCCAGACTTAGTTTGGTTGAAGACAGTATTGGATCAACATGCAGATTCAAAGCCAATTTTGTTATTCTTGCATATTCCTCAAAAAGATTGGACAAAAAATGCCATTCAGAATCAACCCTTTTTTGATTTAATCAGTAAATATCCTAAAATCAAAGCCGTTTTTCATGGCCACGAACATGATCAAGATGGGGTTAAAATGTTTGATAAAATACCATTTTTATTTGATGCACACATTGGAGGTAATTGGGGAACGAATTACAGAGGATTTCGTGTGGGGGAATTATTGAATGATGGGACATTTTTGACCTATATGATGAATCCAACCGAGAAGTTAAACGAAATGACTTTTTAGTGATATGGTAATTTTGAAAAAAATCCTTTTAAGTGTTATTCTTTGGATATTCGTCCAGCCACTTTTTGCGCAAGAAAAAAAAATATCTACGAGCGATATTCAATCGGGAAGTAAGATTTTTGATCTTTCCTTGAGTCCCGCTGAAATGGACACATTACTTTCTGATGTGCAAGATAATTTATCGGTTATTCAACAGCAGCATCAGCAAAAATTAGCGAATTCCGTTCCCTTAAGTCTTTGGCAAAATCCTAAAATTGCACCTTTAAAGGTTAGTAAAATTCAAAATAAAATCAGTTGGCAAAAAGTAGATCAAGTCGAATTACCCAAAAATAAAAGTGAATTGGCCTTTTATTCGTTGCATCAATTGGCATGGTTGATTAAAAATAAGAAAATATCTTCTTTGGAATTAACCCAATTTTATATCCATCGAATTAAAAAATTTCAAGATACCTTACAATGTGTCATTAGTTTGACAGAAGATATAGCTTATCAGCAAGCTAAAAAAGCGGATGAAGATTTGAAAAAGGGGGTTTATCATGGAATTCTACATGGTATACCTTATGGACTCAAAGATTTATTTGCAGTCAAAAATACCAAAACGACCTGGGGTGCTGCACCCTATAAAGATCAGGTCATTGATGAAGATGCTTTTGTTTACCAAAAATTGCAACAAGCAGGTGCTGTCTTGGTTGCTAAATTTACTTTAGGGGCGCTGGCTATGGGTGATTATTGGTTTGGAGGAAGAACCAAAAATCCATGGAATTTAAAAGCAGGCTCTTCTGGTTCTTCGGCTGGATCTGCTTCAGCAACGGTAGCCGGATTAGTTCCTTTCGCCATCGGTACTGAAACTTATGGGAGCATTGTTTCTCCCTCCACGGTTTGTGGTGCAACAGGTCTACGACCAACCTTTGGTCGAATTGCTCGAACAGGTGCCATGGCATTAAGTTATAGTTTGGATAAAATTGGTCCAATTTGTCGTTCTGCAGAAGATGCAGCAGTGGTTTTTGAATACATACGAGGAACGGATGGTAAAGATTTGAGTGCTGTGAATATGCCTTTTAACTTTGTTTCAAGGTCGAATGTTAAAAATTTGAAAGTTGCATTTGCAAAAAATTATTTTGACAAAATTAAAGATACCACTGCCCCCGAATGGGAGGTTTTGCGGGTTTTGAAGAAAGCTGGAATTAATCTTATTCCAGTGGATTTCCCTGATGAAGCTTATCCTTACCCTATGATGGATTTAATCATTGGAGCTGAATGTGCAGCTCAATTTGATGAATTGACCCGTTTTAATATAGATGATGAGTTAACTCGACAAGGAAAAAATGATTGGCCGAATCAATTTAGAACTGCCAGATTCATTCCAGCTGTTGATTACATCAATGCACAAAGACATCGATATCTTTTGATGCAAAAAGTAGATGCATTTTTTCAACAATATGACATAGTTATAGCGCCAAGTAGGTCCAATCAGCTACCAATTACTAATTTAACTGGACATCCAGTGGTTTGTGTCCCATCTGGATTTAGTCAAGGAGTAAATACACCGACTAGCATCAGTTTTCTAGGCAATTTATACGATGAGGCTACTATTTTAGCTTTCGCGAATTATTATCAAAGATTAACCTCTTGGGATGAAAAACATCCCACTTTATTTTTACAATAAACTATGAAAAAAATATTGATACTTTCGATTTTCTTAATGACTTTTTGTGTTGCAGCACAAGATAGACCTTTGCAAATCATTATGATTGGTGCTCATCCCGATGATTGCGATATCAAAGCAGGAGGAACTGCGGCATTATTTGTTGCCATGGGACATCATGTGAAGTTTTTATCTGTTACTAACGGAGATGCTGGGCATCAAACGCAAGGGGGAGGAATGTTGGCCAAGCGGCGCATTGCCGAAACAAAAGAGGTTGCTAAGCGGCTAGGAGTATCTTATGATGTGTTGGATAATCATGATGGTGAATTATTGCCAACATTGCCCATCCGAATGGAAATAATTCGAAAAATCAGGGAGTGGAAGGCTGATGTGGTTATTGCTCCAAGAACCAATGATTATCATCCTGATCATCGATATACAGGGGTTTTGGTTCAAGACGCTGCCTTCATGGTCGGTGTGCCAAATGTTGCCCCAGATGTGGAACCTTTGAGAAAAAATCCCATTTTTCTTTATTTTCAAGATAATTTCAAAAAGCCTAATCCTTTTCAAGCTGATATAGCTGTGGATATTACCCAAGTAATAGATAAAAAATTAGCTGGATTAGATGCGCATCAATCGCAATTTTATGAGTGGTTTCCTTGGATTGGGAACTATGAAGAGGAGGTTCCGAGTGACCCTGCTAAACACAAAGAATATTTGCTGAGTAAGAGGGTACAAAGACCTAATCCTGAAGTGAGAAAAGCCTTGGAGAAATGGTATGGAAAAGAAAAGGCTGACCAAATTAAATATGCGGAGGCCTTTGAAATTTGTGAATATGGATCTCCAGCATCAATAGAAGATATCAAGCGAGTATTTCCAATGTTGGGTAAATAGTTTAAAAAAGCCAAGGATGTCAGAACATTTAAAAAAGGTATTAAGTCCTTTCATGCTGTGGGGGCTGGGAGTGGGTTATGTAATTTCAGGCATGTATTTTGGTTGGAATTTAGGCTTGAAAGAGGGCGGTACCTTGGGTTTGGCCATCGCAACAGGAATAATCATTGTGTTGTATACCTGTTTTAGTTTATCCTACGCTGAATTAGCATGTTCGATACCAAGAGCCGGTGGCGTTTTTGATTATACCAAAAAGGCCTTTGGAAATCAATGGGGTTTTGTGGCAGGAATTGCTCAAATTATCGAGTTTGTTTTTGCTCCACCAGCCATTGCATTTGGAATTGGAGCCTACTTTAATCTTTTTTTGCCAGAACTTCCCATTCTGGGTATCGCCATTATCGCTTATGTATTATTTACGGCTTTGAATATTTACGGTGTAAAAGCAGCAGCTACTTTTGAATTGGTCATCACGATTATCGCTGTTATTGAAATTTTGATTTTCGCGGGAGTTACTTTACCCCATTTTCAATTGGCCAATTTATCAAAAAATGCCTTTCCAAACGGCTGGATGGGTGTGTTTGCGGCCCTCCCTTTTGCTATTTGGTTTTTTTTGGGGATAGAAGGTTTGGCTAATGTGGCAGAAGAAGCTCAAAATCCCCAAAAAGACATTCAAAAAGGATTCAGTTCCGCTTTGATAACTTTGGTTCTACTGTGCGTCATTGTTTTTATTGCGGCCATAGGTGTTGGAGGTTGGGAAGCGATTGTTTTTAAAAATGGCATATCTGGAGAAACCTCTGATTCACCTTTGCCTTTAGCGATGGGTCAAATTGTGGGGGCGAATAGTCTCTTATTTCATTTGTTGTTAACAGTAGGACTCTTTGGGCTAATCGCCTCATTTCATGGTCTTATTTTAGCTTCTGGCAGATCGACGTTTGAATTTGGAAAAGTTGGTTTTGCGCCCGCTTTTTTAGGGCAAATACATTCAAAATTTAAAACTCCAGCCCATGCATTATTGGTCAACATGTGTTTTGGAATCATTGCATTATTTACCAATAAAACGGCTGAAATAATCACTATTTCTGTGATGGGAGCTCTGACTTTATACATTTTAGCCATGCTTTCCATGATTCGTTTGAGAAAGATGGATCCTCAATTGGATCGACCATTCAAAGCTCCTGGGTATCCATTGACGCCCATCATCGCTCTTGTTTTAGCTTCAGTGTCTTTGGGATTTATTGCCTTCAATAATGCTAGTTTGTTTTTTATTTACCTTGGGATTCATATAATTTGTTTTCTTCTTTTTAAATTGTTCTTCCAAAAATCATAAACCAACATGACTGAAAATGAAATACTTGATTATGTCGCTTCTCATCCTGATAAAAGGGTAAAATTGGCATTGACAGATATCGATGGGGTACTTCGTGGAAAATACATCAGCACGGAAAAATTCTTTTCTTCCATTCAATCCAATTTGGGTTTTTGTAATGTGGTTTTTGGTTGGGATATGGCCGATGTGGCCTATGACAATGCGTCTTATACGGGTTGGCATTCTGGTTACCCTGATGCTCCCGTTCGTATCGATTTATCGACATTTAGAGCCATTCCTTGGGAAAACAATGTGCCGTTTTTTTTGTGTGAGTTAATTGATTCCAAAGAAAATACGGCTCAAGTTTGTCCGCGAAATTTATTGAGAAATATTATTTCAGAAGCTGAAAATGCAGGTTTTCAAGCGTTTTTTAGTCAAGAGTTTGAATGGTTTAATTTTGAAGAAACACCACATTCCATTAATGATAAAAATTTTCATGGATTGAAGTCATTGAGTCCAGGAATGTTTGGTTATTCTATTTTAAGGAGTACACTAAGAAACGATTTTTTTCAAGCCTTATTTGGTCAATTGAGCGATTTTAAAATTCCGATTGAAGGATTACATACAGAAACAGGACCGGGAGTTTATGAAGCCGCAATTGCCTACTCAGGTATTTTGGAAGCTGCAGATCGAGCGGTATTGTTTAAGTCTTCAGTGAAAGAAATAGCTTATAAACACGGTATTATGGCCACTTTTATGGCCAAATGGGATGAGAATTTACCCGGTTGTAGCGGGCATGTTCATCAAAGTCTTTGGGATAAGTCAGTAGAGAATAATTTATTTTATGATGCCAAAGATCCGCAAGGAATGAGTGAAACGTTCAAACATTATATGGCGGGGCAATTGTATTGTTTGCCACATATTTTACCCATGATTGCCCCAACGGTTAATTCATTTAAACGATTGGTGGAGGGTGCTTGGGCACCGACAACGTTAACTTGGGCTGTTGATAATAGGACGGTGGCTTTAAGAGCATTGCCTGGAAGTAAAAAAGCTACTCGCTTAGAAACTCGCATAGTTGGATCGGATGTGAATCCTTATTTAGCCATGGCTGCTTGTTTGGCTAGTGGATTGTATGGTATCAAGCATCGATTGTCCTTGCAAGACGCAAGTATAGGAAATGGCTATGAAGATCTTTCTCATGGTAAATTGCCGGGCAATTTACAAATGGCTGCACAAGCTATGAAGGAATCAGAAGTTGCCAAAGAATTATTTGGAGCCACTTTTGTGGATCATTTTGTAGCAAGTAGAGAATGGGAATGGAAACAATACAGCCGGGTAGTGAGTGATTGGGAAAAGAAAAGATATTTTGAAATTATATAAGATGGATTTTAATCAAATAAGACAATTTAATTTCCCTACAATCATTCGATTTGGGGCGGGGGCTGTGAAGGAACTGAGGCCTTATTTAAAACAAAATGGATTATCAAAACCTTTGATCGTAACTGATCCTGTCATTGCAGAATTGGGTTTTTTCCAAAGCATCAAAAATGATTTATTAGGGAATCAATTGTCCGTCGAGGTGTTTTCTGCTATTCATAAAAATCCAGTAAAGTCGGATGTGTATGCAGGTACTCAAATTTGGGATCAAACTGATCGTGATTGTATCATTGGTATTGGAGGAGGCGCAGCCTTAGATGTAGCTAGAGCGATTGTTTTGCAGGTGAATCATCGGGAAGATTTATTCAAATACGATGATTTAATAGGTGGAGATGTCTATGTTACCAATGATGTTCCGCATTTTATCACCATTCCTACCACTTCAGGAACAGGAAGCGAAGTAGGGCGTTCTGCGATTATTGCAGATGATGAGACACACCAAAAAAAGATTTTATTTTCGCCTAAATTATTGGCTAAAATAGTTTTTGCAGATCCTTTGTTAACCTTGGATTTGCCAGCTTTTGTCACCGCGGCCACGGGAATGGATGCTTTGACGCATAACATGGAAGCTTATTTAGCTAAAAATTTTCATCCCATGTGCGATGGAATTGCCTTGGAAGGAATGCGTTTGGTATCGGAATCTTTGGTAGATGCGGTTAAATCACCCTCTATTGAATCTCGTTCCAAAATGCTTTTAGCTTCCATGATGGGTGCTATTGCCTTTCAAAAAGGCTTAGGAGTGGTCCATTCAATGGCTCATCCACTTAGTTCCTTGTTGGACACGCACCATGGCTTGGCGAATGCAGTGAATATACCTTATGGGATGAAATTTAACATAGCAGGCTTCGAAGATCGGTTTGCTAGAATGGCGCAGAGTTTGTCTCTCAAAGAACATTCTGGCGATGCCGTTGTGAAGTATTTGTTTGACTTAAATAGCCAAGTAGGTATTCCTCACCGTTTGAGGGACATTCACGTAAAAGAAGAACATTTGGATACCTTAGCTCAACTCGCTTTGGAGGATTTTGCGCATCCCAATAATCCCAAACCTGTTTCTTTGAATGATTTTAAAGCCTTATATAGAGAAGCATTTTAACGATGATTGTTGTAGGAATCACAACTTCTGATACCAATTTTCAAAACTACCCAACCTGGATAACAGGTGAGGGGGTTGAGGTAATTGATTTATCGTATCAAGAAGAAAATTTAGTGGATATTTTAAAATGCGATGCAGTTGTATTGACGGGTGGGGTAGATATGCATCCAAGATTTTACCAAAATGCACGAGAAGATTATCCATTTTCTACAGAGTTTAACGAGAAAAGAGATGATTTTGAAATCCATGTGTTTCAAATTTGTCGTGAAATGAAAATACCTATTTTGGCCATTTGTAGGGGCTTGCAGTTGGTAAATGTAGCTTTGGGTGGTGATTTAATTCAAGATTTACAAGAAATTGATAAGGAAAATCACCGTAAAATGGCAGGAGTAGATGGTGAACATAGCATAAAAGTGGAATCTGATAGTTTGTTATTTGACATTGCAAAAACAAGCGAAGGCTTGGTTAATTCAGCTCATCATCAAGGAATCGGAAAGTTGGCATCAGATTTAAGAATAAGCGCTTGGTCAAATGATGGAGTCGCGGAGGCGATTGAATACAATAATTGGACTACTCATCCATTTTTTTTAGGCGTGCAGTGGCACCCGGAACGGTTAAAAATAGAAACGTCTAAGCAAGCATTTTCTGAAAATATTCGTCAGAAATTTTTGGAAGCAGCTCAAAAAAATAAAAAATCATGAAAATCATTAATCCAGCTACTGAGGAAATTATACAAGAAATCACGGTCGATTCTGAGCGTGTTTTATTGTCGAAATTAGAAGTTTTACAAAAGGCGCAACCAGATTGGGCTAACACAACGATTGTGAGTCGAGTTCAAATTATCCATCGGTTTATTGATTTATTGAAGGAAAATATCGAATCATTGGCTTTGATTTTGACCTCGGAAATGGGGAAACCTTTGCAACAAAGTAGAAATGAAATCAATGGTGCAAGTGGAAAAGCAGCTTGGTTAGCAGATAATGCAGTTAAATACCTTTCGGAAGAAATCATGTCTATTTCCGATCAAATGCAGGAAAAGATAAGTTACGAACCTTTGGGGGTGATCTGTAATATTTCAGCATGGAATTATCCTTATAATGTGGGTGTGAATGTATTTGTTCCAGCATTGTTGGCAGGAAATGCAGTGATGTATAAACCCTCTGAATTTGCGACACTTACAGGTTTGGAGATAGAAAAATATTTGAAAAAAGCCGGCCTGCCGGAAGGGGTATTTCAAGTTGCGATAGGCCAAGGAGAGGTAGGTAAATTTTTGTTGGAATTACCTTTTGATGGATATTTTTTCACAGGTTCTCATAAAACGGGGAATTATATTTATGAAAAAGTGGCGGAAAAAATGGTTCCTTGCCAATTGGAATTAGGCGGGAAAGATCCGGTGTATGTCTGCGATGATGTGGCTGATGTAGCATCTGCAGCTATAGGCATTGCAGATGGTGCTTTTTATAATAATGGGCAAAGTTGCTGTTCGGTAGAGCGTATTTATGTACATGAAAAGATTTATGATGCATTTTTAGCAGCTTTCATTCAAGAAGTAAAATCCTGGAAAATAGGTTCTCCCTTGGAAGAAGGCGTATACATTTCTGTGCTGAGTCGTTCTGCTCAAATTGATTTTTTACAATCTCAAGTGGCAGATGCCGTTCAGAAAGGAGCTAAGATTGAAACAGGCGGAGAAGCTTTGGAAGGTATTGGATATTATTTTCAACCTACTGTCTTGACCCATGTTAACCATGATATGAGTGTGATGAAAGAGGAAAGTTTTGGGCCAATCATTGGAATTATGAAAGTGGCCAATGATGCTGAAGCCATTCGATTAATGAACGATAGTAATTATGGTTTAACGGCTGGTGTATATTCTTCTTCAGAAAAAAGGGCTACAGAAATTTTGAAACAAATTAATTCAGGTACAGCCTATTGGAATTGTTGTGATCGTGTAAGCGCGGCCTTACCTTGGAGTGGTCGAGGGCATTCTGGATTTGGTTCTACTTTATCACACATGGGCCTTCGCGCATTTACGAAGCCGAAAGCTTATCATTTAAGAATGAGGTAAGAGGTAAGAGGTAAGAGGTAAGATGTGGCTTATTTTTTCTCTTTTCTCTTTTCTCTCTTCAATCAATAAACAACCACAACAGCCCCTCTTTCAGCAAGAAGGCCTAAATGAGGGAAGTCGATGGATTCATATTCAATCATCCAAGCATAAGTGTCTTGAGGTACTTTTTGGCCATTGTAGGTGCCGTCCCAACCATATTTTTCTTGTTTTATGTCACCTATTTTTAAATCATTCGGGTCGATGTCTTTTTGGAAAATTAATTCTCCCCAGCGATTAAAAATTTTCACAGATTTAACGATGGTCCTATTTTTGTCATAGTTTCTCGCGCTCTCTCCTGGGTTTAATATTGCTCCTGGAATTGCCGTGTGTAATACATTTCTTGCTGGTTCAGTGGAACCTCCCACCCAATTCCATGTGGGTAAAAATAGATCATTATTATTATCGCCATTAGGTGTAAATACATTGGGTGCGATGATTTTAGGTTTACATTTATCGTCAATGGTATAAGTTTGATTCAACTCGCATCCATACGCATCTTTTACTTGTAAGTCATATTTTCCGATTCGATTAATTTGAATCTTATTTTGATCAAAAGGGGGAGTACCTAGGATAAATCCGCTTGGAGAACCTATATTTTTCTTCCAATCATAAGTTAGCGCATTGGCCAAAGGTAAAACGGAAAGTGTCAATTTGGGATCTGGTTCATCCAAACAGAGATAGGTATTGAACTTTGGAATCAAATCGTCTTTAGTTACAAAAGTTATTTTCGTTTCTCTTTTATCTGTACAACCTGATTCGGTATCAAGAATGTCCAATTGAAATACTTTTCCTTCTCCAGTAAAAAATGGAATGTAAACTTTGCCAAATTTGGATACTTCATTGCCAGCGTGCGTCCATTTAAATTGTAAAATACTGGTGTCTTTAGGAACAATTAAATCTTCAATAGGCAAGGGCGCAGGACTTAAAGGTAAATCTCGAGGGATGGGAGCAATTACATAGTTGGGGAAATTGCAATTACTGCCCGTTGGTCCATAGGCAATATTGTCATTGAATATTTTATCAATTTGCTTTTTTAAGACAAATGGTTTCAATAAACTGATGTAAAATACCTGTGCATCCAACACAAAATCGGTTACACAATCATTGGAGATTTTAGCGACCAATACGTAATATCCGCTTTTCAACGGATTTGGGAAATCAAAAACTTGTGAATTATTTCCTGCTATATTTGAGAAAACGAGTGGAATGCTTGGATAAGGAACTTTAACTCCATCGTTGTTTAAAAATGGACTTATTTGGGCGGTTTTACTCGCTTGATAAATCTCCCATTTGACATTGGTATTTTTATTTTTCTCACATAAATCTTTGTCCAATTTGAAGGTGAATTTCAATCCTTTGCATTCAACCGAAATGGAAGGAGGGCCACTATTGTCGCTTTCATTGATGGATGTTGGAATTCCTAAACCAATAGGCCCAGTTGTTGAGGTAAAACCATTAGGATCAAATTTGGCATCTAACAAAGATTGATTTCCGGTAATTCGCTGATTAGGTTTGCTGATGGTGGCGTATGAGCTTCCTGCTTTAGCAATGTATAATTTGGCTTTGTTCACAGGATCTAATTCAATAGCACCCAATTGCTCTGAAAATGTACCAACCACCCGCATAGAAGCATTAATATTCGTGGTGTCAATTTTGTATTGTAATAATTGATTGCTACCACTGCTTCCATTGACCGTTACATACAATAAATTATTATTCGGTGCAAAACCTACACCATATACATCCGCAGGAGTGGTGATGGTGGCAATTTTATTGGCGGGATTTTTTGTGTAATCGTAAATTTCGACTTTGTCGGGAGGTAAAGCCAAAGCCAATTTGGAATTATCGCTAGAGAACTTAACAGTTCCTCTGTTGCTGGCTGGTGAATTCGCTGGGTTTATAGGGATTAATTGGGGTTCTGAAATTCCTTTTGCAGTAACAGAAAATGTTCGGATGTTTTTACCGTCTGAATCATAGGTAAGCAATAAATAGCCCTCATTCGTTTTCGTCGCAATGATCTTATTTGAAGTTGGGATGGGGCTTAACAGCGAATCTTTTTTGGTTAAATCGCCTAATCCACCGTTGGCAGAAACATCGACCAAGCTGTAAAATAATTGATGTGAACTATTGGTGGTAATGACATAATATTCTGAGTTACAAGCTTTGCATGATTTTTTTGGGATGATTGCAACACCTTGATCAATGGATTTATCACCGTTTAAATTGCCACCTATTTGTTTGTTTTGATTGTCAAAAATTTGTTCTCCATTGGAAGAAATTCCACCAAATTGATAATCGGCACCTTTGTTTTGGATGGGGTAATAGGCGACTCCAGCAGGAGCTAAGTACGGTCCTGGTTCGGTGCTACTTGTGTAAGGTACTCGTCCATCATTGGGAAATATGACTCTAACATTATTTCCAACTGTCCATTGTGGGCAATTGACGCAACTGGGCGGCGTGCTTGCGCCAGACCCAGAACCAGTTCCAGTTACATCCGGTTTATTGGGATAAGATCCACAAATTTTGACAATCATTTTTGCCTCATAATAGCATCCTGATCCATCGTTGTTGTACGACTTCACGGAATAACAACCTTCTTTACTAACCGTTATTTTGGGAGTCGTTTCTCCATTGGGGAACCAAAGTAAGGATCCTCCAGGTAAGATAGCAGAAGATGGGATTTGTAAGTCTTTGGTATTCGGCGATTTATTGGAGCATAATTCTGTTAAGGTATCTTTAGCGCTGGTACCTAAATAAAAAGGATTTACTTTACCGATGATTACTTTCGGATTTGTAATAATGATGGGACTTGTGCTTCCTGGTTGAGTAATTTTTACTTGCACAGAATAAGTTCCAGGGGAACTGTATGCGTATTGGCCAGTTGGATTTATTTTAGCACTGGTGAATGTTCCTGAACCATAATTCCACGCAAATGTAGAACCGCTGGGGTAGGTATGTGCATTGTCTAATTCAAAAACGGTATTAGTTTGAAGCGAACAAGAATCGAGGCAATTATTTCTATAATGGATACTTTGTCCATTCGCTCGAATTGCAAAGAAAATGCATAAAATACATGATACAACAATCCGTTTCACCTAGGTAGATTTTAGATTAATGATTACAAAATAACACAAAATATTGGTTTTTGTAAACTTAGCGCGTAAATTGCTTGGCTTTGCCTTCAAATATGAAACGAGTAATCACATTTTGGTTGGTTTTACTTATTTCTCAAATTCAATTTTCTGTATTTGGGCAGGATCCTCAATTATCGCAATTTTACGCAGCTCCCTTATTGATTTCTCCTGCCTTTGCAGGTATTAATGGAACTTCCAAAGTGAATTTTAATCACAGAAACCAGTGGCCCAATTTAAGCGCCAATTATCAGTTTTCTGCCATTTCTGCGGATTTTAGCTTAAATAAATACAATACTGGAATTGGTTTAGTTATCAGTAATGATGTGCAATTTTCTAATTTAAAAACCACCCATGTAGCCTTGCAATACGCCTATCATTTAAATTTGGCAGAAGATCAATCCTTGTCTTTTGGACTGCAAGGTTCATATGTCACACGTGGTTTAAGCAATTCTAATCTTGTCTTTGGTGACCAATTAAATACTTATCTAAGTGCGGGAGCGATTGGAAGCACCCTAGATCCTGTCAATACTACACTTTTACCGAATAAATCTTATTTGGATTTAACAGCTGGACTTTTGTTCAATAGAGGAAATACCTGGGTGGGATTATCTGTGGCACATTTGAACACTCCTAATAAGTCCTTGGTACACGGAACGGAAGATTTATTGGCAATGAATTTCAGTGTACAAGTGGGCACGAAAATTATGTTAGAGGATTCTTATTATGAAGTGAATTCCAATGGAAGCCGAAACAATGAAAAAAGTTTTAGTCCAGTTTTACATTTTAAAAAGCAAGGCGTATTTGATCAATTGGATTTAGGAGCCTATTTAACACTATCGCCAATGGTGTTAGGTGCTTGGTATAGAGGTGTACCCATTCAAAAATCAGCTGATGGAACCTCTGGTACTCGGGAGTCCGTTGTGGCCTTAGTAGGCTATCGAAAAGATAATTTCTCTGTGGGTTATTCGTATGACCTAACTATATCTAAATTAGGAATGCCTTCTGGGGGTTCACATGAAATATCCTTGGCTTATTTATTCGATTTAAATAATGCCACCATTCGAAATACTTACCAAAAATTCAAAAGAAATCTTTCTTGTCCGAAGTTTTAGGAATGCGAAAGATGTATGATGTAAGATGTAGGACGTAATATGTAAAATGTAAAATTTCACTTTTGGCTTCGAGAGCCTCAGCCATTGGTCTCGACACATTGTCTTGTCCTGAAATAGGTTGACAGTTTTGGTTTTCTAAAACTATTAAAAAATTCTCATTAGGCTGCATATAGTTCAGAAGGTTTTTTCATTTTCAGAGCTAAATGTGGCCTATTGT
>JBJTNH010000061.1:0-10090 GCA_046073945.1 Aquirufa sp.
CAGTTGGCCGACACAACCCTTTCCGTTGTTACCCCAACCCTATGCGCGACTATCGAATGAAATTACTCTTGATGACATTAACCCCTATGCTGAAAACAAGGAAGAGTTAAAAAGTCAATTGGCCAAACTAAAAAAAGGCTGGTATGATGCTCCAAGTTTGGAAGGAACCTTGATTTTACCCGGATTTGATGGCGGTGCTGAGTGGGGTGGCGCGGGGGCAAATCCAGACAAAGGAATCTTGTACGTCAATAGCAATGAAATGCCCTGGATCCAAACGATGGTCGCCAATGAACCTTCCAAGCAACAACAAAGTAGTGGCGAAAAAGCTTATCGACAAAATTGCATGGCTTGTCATGGGGAAGAAAGAAAAGGAAACGCCTTGAGTGGCTATCCGAATTTGGTGGACATCATTAAAAGGAGAAATAAAACTTTTCTGAAACAAATCATTGCCCAAGGTAAAGGAATGATGCCCGGATTTAATCATTTGAGCAAAACAGAGCAAGAAAACATATTGAATTTTATCAGTGATGAAGTGCCCAAAGAAGTGATTTCCAATGAAGTGGCAAAAGGACCACAGATTCCTTACCGAATGACAGGCTATAATAAATTTTTGGATAGCAAAGGATTGCCAGCTATTAGTCCGCCTTGGGGCACATTGAATGCCATTGATTTAAATACAGGCAAATATATATGGAAAATTCCTTTTGGCGAAGAACCCTTATTGGCTCAAAAAGGCATTCATGATACAGGTGTTGAAAATTATGGTGGACCAGTTATCACGGCCAATGGTTTGATCTTCATCGCAGCTACCAAAGACGGATTTTTCCGTGTATTTGATGCAGATAATGGAAAGCTATTATGGAAATCAAAGTTACCTGCTGCTGGCTTTGCGACACCTGCGACCTATATGGCCAATGGCAAACAATATGTAGTGATAGCTTGTGGAGGCACCAAATTAGGAACGCCAAAAGGGAATAAATACGTGGCTTTTGCTCTGAAAAATTAGTTACAGGTAATAAGGGGAGTCTATTCCTCTTGTTATAACACAAAGACACAAAGATTTTGTAATGGATTGCATTGCTAAGCTTTAATACTCTTAACAAATTGAACAATATCCGCCTTTAAATTTTTGGACTGAGACAATAACTTCACAAAAGCGCTACCAATAATGGCGCCAGAGGAAGCCTCAGATGCCTTTAAAAAACTAGCTCGATCTGAAATTCCGAAGCCAATCAATCTTGGATTTTTTAACTGCATAGAAGCGATGCGCTTGAAATAATCTTCCTGTTCATCGCTAATGCCTGTTTTGGCTCCCGTGGTGGATGCTGAAGAAACCATGTAGATAAAACCTTGACTGATTGAATCTATTTGACGAATGCGGGCATCACTCGTTTGAGGCGTAATCAAAAATATATTAAATAATCCGTTTGCTTCGAAAATGGTTTTGTACTCGGACTCATATTCCGCTAAAGGCAAATCAGGCGAGATTAAACCATCTACTCCAACCTCTTTGCATTTTTGACAGAACTTTTCGACACCATATTGCAAAACGGGATTGACGTAACCCATCAATAAAACAGGGGTAGAAACTGTTTTTCTCAAATCTTTCAATTGTTCAAACAAATGCACCAAGGTCATTCCTTGGTCCAAAGAGACTTGATTAGACTGCTGAATGGTTTCTCCATCTGCTACAGGATCAGAGTAAGGCATTCCGATTTCAATGATATCGGCACCGCCTTCTTGCAAAGATTCTATGACAGTCATGGTATCTCCAAAATTTGGATAACCAGCTGTGGCATATATGTTCAAAATAGGCCCTTTCGCCTCCGCAAATACTTTCGAAATACGATTCATCTCTTAAATTAAATTTAATCTTTTAGTATAAGTTGCTAAATCTTTATCGCCTCTTCCCGATAAATTAATCACAACTACTTGATTTTCTTTAGCCCCTAATTTGGCTAAAACGGCTAAAGCATGAGCCGACTCCAAGGCAGGTATAATTCCTTCGAGCATACTTAATTCCAATGCAGATTCAAGCGCCTCTTCATCGTTAATATCAAAAAATTGTGCCCTCCCCGTTTTGAACAAATGCGCATGCAATGGCCCAATTCCAGGATAATCCAATCCCGCAGAAATGGAATAAGGTTCTATTACTTGCCCGTCTTCTGTTTGCATCAAAATACTTTTACTACCATGTAAAACTCCCGGCTTACCCAAAAATGTGGTAGCCGCAGAATGTCCAGAGCTAACCCCTTGACCCGCAGCTTCCGCTGCAATCAAAGCCGTTCTTGGCTCATCCAAAAAATGATAAAAAGCACCTGCTGCATTCGATCCACCACCCACACAAGCGATCACATAATCCGCATAATCTCTGCCAATTTTCTCTTTCAATTGAACACGTATTTCTTCAGAAATCACCGATTGAAATTTGGCCACCATATCTGGATAAGGATGTGGTCCAACTACTGAACCTATGATATAATGGGTATCAACAGGGTTATTAATCCAATGCCTCATAGCCTCATTGGTGGCATCTTTCAAGGTTTTTGAACCTGATTCAGCCGCAACAACCTTAGCGCCCAACATACGCATACGCGCCACATTGGGAGCTTGTCTTTCAATATCAATGGCACCCATGTAAACGATACACTCCAATCCCATCAATGCACAAACCGTTGCTGTGGCTACTCCATGTTGTCCTGCACCCGTTTCCGCAACAATTTTATTTTTGCCTAAACGTTTCGCCACTAAAATTTGACCAATGGTATTATTAACCTTGTGCGCACCCGTATGGCACAAATCTTCCCTTTTGAGATAAATTTGGGTGTTATATTTGGCAGATAAACGCTCGGCTTTAAAAAGTGGAGTAGGTCTACCCACATAATCGCGCAGTAAAGCATGAAATTCCGTTTGAAAACTCGGATCTTCCATGATTTTCAAATAATTTTCGCGCAATTCTTCCACATTGGGATATAGCATTTCAGGGATAAAAGCCCCTCCAAAATCACCATAATATCCACGTTCATCTACATGAAACGAAACTTCTGAGCTAGACATAATCTATTTTTTATCGTTCAAAATTTTTGCTACTTCTTTCACTTTTTCAATATCCTTCAAAGCTGGCTCCAGCTCCAATTTACTGTTAAAATCCAAGGCATGAATTGGATATTTTTGTGCCAAAATCAAGGCCTCCTCAATTCCCGATGCATCTAAACCGCCTGCCAAAAAAAACGGCACATCTACTTTATATTCGGATAAAATACTCCAATCAAATCGCTGGCCTGTCCCTCCAACTTCGCTTCCTTTTTTGGTATCTAACAAAAAATAATGGGGCAAAATATCGAAGTTCGACAATTCTGCTAAATCTTCTTTTTGGGCAACAGACAATGCTTTGATGACCACTAATCCATTTTTTTGTAAAAAATCAATCTCCTCTGAATCCTCATTCCCGTGTAATTGAACATGATCAAAACCAGCAGATTGAGCTAAATCCAAAATCTTGTACTTATTTTCATTCACAAAAACCCCTACTTTGTTGATGTTTTGGGGCAAAGAAGGAATGATAAAATTCTCTCCGACATACCTGGGCGATTTTTCCACAAAAATAAAACCCATATAATCAGGTTGTAAGTCAGCTACCTGCTCACAATTGATTCGATCCCGCATGCCGCAAATTTTCCACTTCATCTTTTATTGGACTAAAAAATCACTCAGCGCTTTACCGGGAGCATTTGTTTTCATAAAACTTTCCCCAATTAAAAATCCACGATAACCATAACCTTTCAATTCATGAATAATCGCTGCGCTCGAAATACAACTTTCAGAAATCTTAATAAATGAATCGGGAATTTTATCAGACAAAAATTTGGATGCCTCCACATTTTGCTCGGCAAAGTTTTTCAAATTTCTGTTGTTTACTCCAACTACGCTAATATAATCTCCCAGACTGCGATTCAACTCTTCTTCATCGTGTACCTCCAACAAGGTTTCCATTCCTAATGAACGTGCTAAAGTGCCTAATGTTTTGATTTCTTTTGGACTCAATGAGGCAGCAATTAACAAAACTACATCCGCACCCATCGATTTTGCTTCAACGATTTGGTATTCGTCAACCATAAAATCCTTTCGTAAAATAGGCGTATTTGGATTGGCCAATCTCGCTTCATTGAAATCTTGATACGTTCCTCCAAAAAAAGGCTCATCTGTTAAAACCGACAAACAAGCTGCACCAGCCTGAACATAGGCCTGCGTCACTTCCTTGACAGATAATTGATCATTGATGATTCCTTTGGAAGGCGACTTTCTTTTAAATTCCGCAATGATTCCTGTAGAAGCAGGTTGCGTCAAAGAAAGCGATAAAGAGTGGCAATTTCTTGCAAAGAAACCTTGCATCTCAAGTTCTTTCACAGAAACTTGTGATTTTTTTAATACCACTTCCTCTTTTTTTGAAGCAATAATCGTATCTAAAATACTCATAATTAATCCATGATAAATTTCTTAAACACTTGAAAGGCTCTCCCACTTTCTAAGGATTCTTGAGCCATCAAATATCCATCCAATATATTTCCCACTTTCCCTGCTACCATTAAAGCAGCTCCAGCATTGGCCAAAACAGCTTGTGTTTGAGGAATCGTACCTTCTCTTTGTAAAATTTTGTACATAATATCAGCCGATTGTTCCACGGTATTTCCTCCGGATAAATCAACAGGTTGACAATAATCGCAATGAAGATCTGCTGGAGTATAAACCTTTAGTCCTTCTTGCGTAGCCAATCTAAAATTGCTTGTCAAAGAAATTTCATCGTATCCATCTTCGCCAAACACAATTCCATATTGTTTTCCACTGTTTTTGAAAAACCCGTCAAACAATTCCAACACTTCTGTTGAATAAACGCCTGTTAATTGTTTGTTCACTTTGGCAGGATTCAACAAAGGCCCCAATAAATTAAAGAAGGTCTTCATTCCCAATTCTTTTCGAATAGGGCCAATATAACGCATGGCTGGGTGAAACAAAGGAGCATGTAAAAAACAAATTCCTGCTGTTTCCATTTTACGCTTCAAAAATTTGGGGTCATTGCTAAATTTAACACCTAGAAATTCCAACACCGTAGATGAACCCACGGCAGAAGAAACACCATGATTTCCATGTTTAGCTATTTTTTGACCCGCACCTACCACCACAAAGGCAGAAGTAGTGCTCACATTGAACGTATCTTTTCCATCGCCTCCTGTTCCGCAAACATCCATGGCATCAAATTCGTCTAAATCAACATTCACTGCCAATTCCAGCATGGCTGCCACAAAACCTTTCAGCTCTTGCACCTGAATAGGGTGATACCAATAGGAACTTAAAAATGCTGCAATTTGACTCGGATTAGAACCCCCTTGACCAATTTGCAACAAGATATTTTTCGATTCTTCTTCTGATAATGACTCCCCTAAAACTCTTCTTTCTAAAATATTTTTCATTTGTTAATTGATCCAATTTTTAATCATTTGTAATCCGTGTTGGGTTAGATAAGCTTCTGGATGAAATTGTACACCTCTCACATCAAATTTTTGATGTGCCTCCGCCATCACAAAACCTTTATCATCCACAGCGGTAATTTTTAAATCGCTAGGCATCGTATCTGGAACAACGGTCCATGAGTGGTAACGACACACTTCAAATCTACTCGGAATGCCTTTAAAAAGTCGTTCGTTAGGATCCGTCACCACACATTCTGTGGTTACACCATGTAAAACTTCTCCCATATTTTGCAATTGCGAACCAAAAGATTCTGCAATGGCTTGATGTCCCAAACAAACGCCTAAAATTCGTTTGCTAGGTGCATATTCTTTCAAAAGATCCAACATAATTCCTGCTTCAGAAGGAATGCCTGGACCTGGAGAAAGTAAGATATGGTCATATACCTTTACTTCTTCCAAATTTATTTTATCGTTTCTTCTTACATCTACCTCTGCCCCGATCTCTTTCAATAAATAGACCAAGTTGTATACAAAGGAATCGTAATTATCAATCACTAATACTTTCATCTTTCCTTAATCTAATGTTTGAGCAACCTCCAAAGCTTTACGCAATGCGGCTAATTTATTATGTATTTCTTGCATTTCGCTTTCCACCACCGATTTGGCAACAACGCCCATTCCTGCTTGAAAAAACAAAGTATTTCCTTTGCTTAAAAAAGTACGAATCGCTATAGCATGATTGAAATTTCCTTTAAAATCCATGAAACCAATCGCACCGCCATAAATATGTCGATTGGTAGGTTCCAAGCGATTAATTATCGTCATCGCATTGTGCTTGGGTGCGCCACTTAAAGTGCCCGCTGGAAAAGTATCCGCCACCATTTGTAAGGGATTAATTCCTTTTTGTAAAGTTCCTGTTACTTTTGAAACTAGGTGAATCACATGTGAAAAGAACTGTACTTCTTTAAACGTTTCTACCTTCACATTGGTTGCACTTCTGCTCAAATCATTTCTTGCGAGATCAACCAGCATGACATGTTCAGCAGATTCCTTAGGATCTTCAATCAAGGCTTTCGCCAATTCCGCATCCCTTTCATCATCCCCCGAACGGCGGAAAGTTCCAGCAATGGGATGAATTTCTGCCAAATCACCTTCTATTTTGATTTGCTTTTCTGGAGAAGCACCAAAAATATGGTAATTCTCATAATCAAAATAGAATAGATATGGTGAAGGATTGATGGATCTCAAAGCACGATACACCTGAAAATCATCTCCTTGGTATTTTTGACTAAATCGACGGGAAGGCACAATTTGAAACACATCCCCTCTCAAACAATGTTTGATACAGGTTTGAACGATTTCTCGAGTTTGTTCTTCTGTCAAATTAGTTTCTTCTTGTCCTACGGTTTGAAAAGCTTCCAAGGTATAATGAGGCATTTCTAATAGATAGTCGACCGTTTCCAAATTAGGCGCTTGCCCATCGTAGCTATGCGCATAGGCCGTCATTTGATTGTTAAAATGATTGATAGCAATCACATAACGATACACAAAATAACGAATCGAAGGGATTTCGGTTTCTGCATTTTTAGGCTGAATTTGAATATCTTCAAAATAGCTAACAGCATCATAAGAGATGTGCCCAAATAAACCATTCGCCATTGGTGAATCGCCCGGTTCAGCAATAAAATGAAAACGATCGGCAAAAGATTTCAATGCGGATACTGCCGCTTTGGGATTTTCTAAACGAAAAGATTCTGTATGGCCATCGTGAAAAGATTGCGTGACAACCTGGTCATTTAACACAAAGCTTGCAATCGGATCAAAGGCTATGTGAGAAAAACCATGCTCTTTGCCGTGATAATCAGCACTTTCCAGAATTACCGAATTCTTAAAATTCTTTCGAATTTTCAAAAATATACCGATGGGCGTCAATGTATCTGCCAATGAACGCTTTCGGGCGGTTTGAATATTATATATCGTATTAGTTGACATGCTTCAGAATAATCAAAATAAATAAAAAGGCTTACTGGGAACAGCAAGCCTTGAGTAAAACATATCATGTACACACACAGCAAAACTGTTCAGGGAGTATTACCCTTGCCACCAGTTTTTGTTGTATGTTGCTTTGTTCATTTTTATATTATTTTGATGCAAATGTATATTTTTTGAGATAAAATCAAAAATAAAATAGTAAAATTCTTCTAATAATTGTTGTCCATTCAAAATTTTATTTAGTAAATTGCCCGACAAACAACTAATGTTCTATGAAAAAAATTATCCTAAGTATTGGAATATTATCATCTATTCTGATATTAAATTCATGTTCTAATGAATTAGAAAACATTACAAAAGTTGATTCCTCCATCGAAAAATCAACCAATCAAATTTCAAACAGTCAATCAGATTTAGTACGCCCAGCGACTCCAAAGCCTATTTTTGGCTCATATATTGTTGTATACAAAGAATCTGAAACGCTGGATGTAGAAGATGAAACTTCCAAAATCAACAAAGCATTTGGAGGTAACGTAGATCAAATTTACAAGTATGCATTAAAAGGTTTTGCGGTTTCTAATTTGAATTCAAAAGCAATAGAAGGAATCAAAAAAAATCCAAAAGTGGCTTATGTTGAGCAAGATATGGAAGTATTTGCTGTTGGTACTCAGTCACCTACACCCTCTTGGGGGCTAGATAGAGTGGACCAAACTTCCCTTCCATTGAATAACACCTACAATTATACATCTACTGGATCAGGTGTAAAAGCTTACATCATCGATACTGGAATAAAATTGGACCACGTTGATTTTACAGGTCGTGTGGTGAAGGGAATTGATGTCATTGACAAAACGTTCAAAGATGGCAATGGTCATGGGACTCACGTAGCTGGAACTGTTGGTGGTACGACATATGGAATTGCCAAAGGAGTTACGCTTGTGGCAGTTCGTGTATTAAACAACAATGGATCAGGAACTATTTCTGGTGTTATTGCTGGTATTGATTGGGTAACGAACAATCATACTCCTGGCCCAGCGGTTGCAAATATGTCTCTAGGTGGTGGAGTTTCCGCATCTTTGGATGCAGCAGTTAGAAATTCAATTGCAGATGGCGTTGTGTATTGCATCGCAGCGGGTAATTCTGCAGCAGATGCCTCAACCGCATCACCTGCTAGAGTAACAGAAGCTATCACGGTGGCTGCTTCAGACGTGTATGATAACTTTGCTTATTATTCTAATTATGGTTCTATCGTGGATATTATAGCGCCTGGAACCAATATCACTTCAGATTGGAATACAAGTAAAACAGCAACAAAAACAATTTCTGGAACGTCCATGGCTACCCCACACGTAACGGGTGTTGCAGCACAATTGTTATCAGTTAATCCAACCTTGGCTCCAGCAGATGTTCAAAGCTTGATTAAATCGAGTGCAAGTTCAACCCAAATCTCAAATGTACCTAGTGGGACAGCCAATGCCTTATTAAATGCATCTGGTAGCACTTTGTAAATAACATCGATTTTCTTTTAACTTTATACCCAAGGCTAACACCTTGGGTATTTTTTTACTAATCCGATGTCTTTCAATTATTCCATTAAAAATCCGCTTACCTTTTTAAGCATTCAGCAAATGAATGTGGAAGAAATTCCACAATTATCTATCCTTTTTAGTACAATTGACAGTCAATTTGGCCCCCTCATCGTAGCATCGACCCTCAAGGGCATTTGCTATTTGGCCTACTTGGAGGAAACAGAATCGCCCACCGAATCATTAAAAAATCAATTCCCAAAAGCAGAGATACGTCCAGGAAAAGACAAATATCAAGAAAATGTCCAACGATTTTTTGATGGAAAAAATGATTTGGAAGAGCCTATTCAACTGCATTTAAAAGCAAGTGAATTTCAATGGAAAGTTTGGAACGCTCTTTTAGAAATTCCAATGGGAAAATTAAGCCACTATGGCAAAATTGCAAATCAGATTCAGCAAGAGAAAGCAGCAAGGGCTGTAGGAACAGCCATTGGCTCAAATCCTATCGCATTTTTAATACCCTGCCATCGAGTGATACAATCCAGTGGAAAATTAGGTGGTTACCGTTGGGGCCTAAAAAGAAAAGCCGCTATCATTGCTTGGGAGGCAAATGTTGCATTTTGAGAAGAGAGAAGAGAGAAGATAGAAAAGAGAAAAAGAAACCTTTCCGGTGGCTGAGGCTCTCGAAGCCACCTATTACTTCTTACCTAAATAATATGAATTAAGAGTTGATATTTAGGGTCATGCGTTAATTTTCGATTCTGAAATCCAAATTTTAGAGATATCTTATCAAAATATAAGTTTACTGTTAGTAATTCTGATTTTCTTTTTTTAAGGGGTAATGCGTCCCCTTACCCCCTGCAATTTACGAGTTAGAAAGTTCAGTTAATTGATAATTAAGAACAACAAGGTTCAGTTAATTGATAAATTGATTAGATCCAAAAGGTTTCTTGTTTTGCTTCAACTCCACTTTGTCAATGTCATATTAGATGTTTTAAACGCCAAGAATTTATTCAATAAATTGCCTATTTAGCGAGAAAATACATGTTTGTTTCCTTGATTGGGAAACAGAAAAGAGAAGAGAGAAAAGAGAAGAGAGAAAAA
>JBJTNH010000062.1:0-14966 GCA_046073945.1 Aquirufa sp.
CCTCAAGGAGGAAGAAAGCATCCAGACCAAAAAATGATCGCAGTCAATACGGAAAATATTTTATTTATCTGTGGTGGTGCATTTGATGGAATTGGGCGCCATATTGCAAAACGTTTAAACTCTAGACCCATTGGTTTCTCTGGAGATGACACATTTCATGAATCGTTTGAACAAGATCAAATCATGAAATATGTTACTGCCCAAGATTTAAAATCCTTTGGTTTAATTCCTGAATTATTAGGTCGTTTGCCTGTCATAACCTATTTGAATCCATTGGATAGTTCAACATTATTATCCATTTTAACCAAGCCAAAAAATGCTTTGGTAAAGCAATATGAAAAGCTTTTTGAGATGGAAAATGTTAAATTGACCTTTTCAGAAGATGCTTTGGCTTACATTGTGGAAAAAGCAATGGAATATAAGCTAGGAGCAAGAGGCTTACGTTCTATTTTAGAAGCGATCATGACGGATGCGATGTTTGAAATTCCTTCTCAAGAAAATTTAGCTGCTTTTGATGTTAGTCTTTCTTATGCCAAAGAAAAGTTTGAGAAAACCGTTTTTCATCAATTAAAAGGAGTCGCTTAAAATAGTTTATATGGGCTCTCCATCAATTATTTTTTTACATGGATTTGGAGAAGATCATCGAATGTGGGATGATTTTCTTCCCCATTTTGAATGGAAGAGCTCTTATTTTTGTCCCGATTTTGCCCATTGGACAGATTGTAAACATTTGTCAGATTATGCACATAAATTGATGAATTCTTTACCTGCAGAATCAACTTTTAATATAGTAGGGCATTCAATGGGTGGGTATATTGCACTTGAATTAGCAAAATTATACCCGGACCGTATTTTGAAAGTAGTGATGTTAAATTCTACCGCCTTTCCTGATTCAGATGAAAAGAAGCTGAATCGAGATAAAACGGCCACATTTATTCAGAACGTGGGTGTAGAAAAATTCATCGGACCCTTTGTTCCCAATTTATTTTCAAGCGAATTTTTCGAAAAAAATCCAACTGTTATTCAAACGCTCATTCAGCGTTATCAAACTTTATCTGCTGAGGGCTTAATTGCTGCTACCATAGCAATGAAAAATCGAATGGATGGTCGGGAATTATTAAAAGCAACCTCTATCCCTTTTTTATTCATACATGGAGCTTTGGATGGAATGATTTCTATGGCAGATATACAAGAATGTACACAATTAAATTCTAACTTGCATCAAATGGTTGTTTTCTCTCAATCAGCACATCAATCTGCCTATGAAGAGTCAGAAAAATGCTTTGAGACCATTCATCATTTTTTTAATTAATCGGATGTCGAAAATTATCATTGCCTTAGATGGCTTTTCTTCTTGTGGAAAAAGTACCACTGCCAAAAAAGTTGCAGCAGCATTATCCTATGTGTTTGTTGATTCTGGTGCCATGTACCGCGCAGTTGCTTTGTATTTTTTTCGTCATCAAATTGATATAAACCAGTTAGAACAAGTTGAAGAAGCATTAAAACATATACATATTACTTTTCAATTTAATGCCCAACGTCAAGCATCCGATACCATTTTGAATGGCGAAAATGTGGAGGCTGAAATTAGAAAAATGTATATTTCTGATATGGTTAGCCAAGTAAGTGCCATTCCTATTGTTCGCCATGCCATGGTTGCTCAGCAACAAAAAATGGGGGAATCCAAAGGGGTTGTGATGGACGGAAGAGACATTGGTACAGTTGTTTTTCCAAAGGCTGAATTGAAAATTTTCATGACAGCTAAGCCTGAAATTCGAGCGCAACGAAGAAAGCTTGAATTATTACAAAAAGGCGAAGATTTGCCCTTGGAACAAATTGTTGAAAATTTAAAAATTAGGGATGAGATCGACTCAAATCGTTCTGAAGGTCCTTTAAGAAGGGCTGTTGATGCTGTAGATTTAGATACTTCATATCGTAGTTTAGATGATCAGGTTGAATTTGTCCTAGAACAAGTACGTCGTGTACAAAGTGAAATCAAATAAGAAAGATTTTCCTGTTTTAATTGTAGGTCAAGGACTTGCAGGTACTGTTTTGGCTCATCATTTACACAGAGCTAACCTCCCATTTCAAATTTGGGATTCTCCAAAAACTCATTTTACCTCTTCCATGGCTGCAGGAGGTATTTTCAATCCAGTTACCGGCAGAAAATTGGAAGAAACTTGGTTAGCCAATGAATTATTTGACTACCTTTTTCCTTTTTATCAGCAATTAGAAGAGGAATTAAATGATTCTTTTTTTCATCCGATGCCTCTTTTTCGCCCTTTTGCGAATGCTGAAATGAAGAAATGGTTATTGGATAGAAAAAGTGAGATTGACAATGCATTTTTGAAATGGACGGATGATGGGGTTTGGGTTGAAAAAACAGGCTGGTTAGATGTGGCGAAATTATTAAGTCTTTCCAAAGATTATTTTGTCAAAAAAGGAGTCTTTTATTCTAAAGAGGTAATTTTTGATTCAATAGAATTTGTGGAAGAAAATGCTTCAATTCAGATTGGTTCCGAATGTTTTTCTCAAGTTGTTTTCTGTGAAGGTTTCCATTGCCATAACCATAATCCTTATTTTGGGCATTTGAATTTTTTACCTGCCAAAGGGGAGTTGTTGCGATTTAAAAACAAGACACTATCGTCAGATTACATTCTGAATAAAAATGGATTTATTTTACCCATTTCAAAAGATGAATTTAAAGTGGGCGCCACTTATCGATGGGATGATTTAAGTGCTTTGCCGCATACAAATGCTTTAACCGACTTAGAAAAGAAATTACAGCAATTTCAAATAGATGAATATACTGCCATTGAATTGATCAGTGGTGTTCGTCCTGCCACGCAAGATCGTCGTCCCTTTGTGGGTTTTCACCCCAATCTTCCTGTGGCAATTTTCAATGGTTTTGGTTCCAAAGGAGTTTCATTAATACCTTATTTTGCTCAACAATGGTTGGACGAATTTCAAAACAAGAATATGATACATGAGGAGGCATCAATTCGTCGATTTTACCATTTATTTTCATTATAAATCATTAAATTTGACTTATTGCTTTTAAAATACTGCAAATGAGGAAGACTTTACAATCCTTTTTATTGTTATTGCTCTTTAGCTTGTCGCTAACCACGCTTGCCCAAGATTTTTATCCAACTCAAAGAAAAGTTGAAAAAACGAGAATTCAATATCACGAGTTTGATTGGAAATACTTATCAAGCCAAAATTTTGAAGTCTATTTTTACGGTAAAAATGAATCATTAGCTCGGAATGCATTACGTATTTTAGACGGTGATTTTACACGAATTTCGAACACCCTCGGTTATTCTCCTTTCGAAAAAACTAAGGTTTTTTTATATCCATCGAATGAAGAATTATTTCAAAGCAATAGCGGTGTCAGTCTGTCTTCAGTTGCTGAAATAAGAGAAGAGAATTATTCCAAATTTAAAATTGAAATTGCTTTTCAGGAAAATTTGCTTGATTTTAAGAAAAAGTTAATCAAAGAAGTAGTAAAAGTGTATGTACATGACATGCTTTTTGGAGGTAGTATTAAAGATGCTCTTCAAAATTCACTGTTACTGTCTGTATCTGATTGGTATATTTTGGGAATTGCAGCCTATATAGCAGAAGGTGATACACCTGAAATGAATCAATTTGCCTATCAAGTCATTGCGAATAATAAAATTCGAAAATTAACCATCGCAAGAGGTCAAGAAGCGGAATGGCTGGGACAATCCATTTGGTCTTATATTGTTAAAATGTATGGAATAAGTCCAATTAGCAATATTCTAAATTTGACTCGAATCATTCGAAATGAACAATCCAGTATTTCAAGTACTTTGAAAAAACCATTTGCTAAAATGTTACAGGATTGGGCTAAATTCAATATTAATCAATATAAATCGATCGAATCAAATACTAGTTTGCCTTCCAACATCAATCTCTTGACTCAAGTTGATTTGATGGAAAATGAAAGTATCAAAGATTTTGAATTAAGCAAAGATGGGAAATGGCTTGCCTACGTTACTGAATCTTCGTCGAAGTACCATGTTCAATTATTGAATTTATCCACTAAAAAGAAAACGAATGTATTTCAGGCGAGTGTAAAAGATCCTTTAGAGACGTTTCGTACCAAAGGTCCATTAATCAGTTGGGGGAAATCCAATGTGTTAGCTTTGATTTTTACTCAAGACGGATCAACTTGGTTACAAACCTACGCTCCATTAAACGCTGGGAAGAATAATATTCGCGTCGATACAAGAAAAAAATTAGGTGATTTAAATATATTGGATTTTGAACTATCTTCTAATAATCAGCGATTATTGCTTAGAAGCCTGAGAAATGGTCAAGTAGACCTTGGTATTTATGATTTGCGACGGGCGAGATATTCTGCTGTGACTCAAGATCCCGAAGATGAAACAGAAGCTCATTGGATACCAGCATCTGATGGGGTTTATTACGTTTCAAAAGCTATCAAAGACTCCCTTGTTCAAACAAAAAATACGAAAGGGCAGTATACTGCGGCCTATCAATGGAATACAGAAGAACCGTCTCAGCCTATTTCTTTGTTTTACCACGAAGGTGAAATCAAAGATTTGAGATTTAATTCAGATTCAACTTGGACGTTTTTGAGTCAATATCCTACAGGAAACTCGTGGGTAATTTATTCACCTAAAGACTCTACATTCAAGGAAAAAACCATTCGCAGTGGTTCTTGGTTGGCCTATGATCAGTCTGATGATTTGCTCGTATTTAAATCAAATGATATTTTAAATCAACAATTGAAAAGTATCACTAAAGAATCGATTAAATCGATCTCCAATATTGATTGGGTTGCTTTTAATGATGATTTTAGTTCTTCAACGAGCACCTTAGATTCTGTTGATACTTCTTCTTCCTTGTCAAATCGACGTTTTGAGCAAAGAAAAACTCGTTTGGAAAGGCAACAAGCCTTAAAGGCAAAAAATCTAACCGGAAAAATTGTAGGACCTTTTAATTATGAAAATTCATTCGTGATTAATAATTCCGAGGGCCAATTTTTGTCGGATCCAGTTCGCGGTTTAGGATATTCTTTTGAAGTAAAAATGAATGATTTAATGGAGAATCATTTGATAAAAACAGGTGTGTTTTTAGCCGCTAATCTTAAGAATGTGGATTTCTGGGGGGAATATTCTTATTTAGCTAAAAAAATTGATTGGAATTTTCGATTCGACAGGAAGGTTTTGGATCAAGAAACGGAACTTTATTCTCAAAAAATTCGACATAACCGCCTTGAAATGAAAGGTATTTACCCGTTCAATTTAAGAAGTAAATTATCTGTTTCAGGAATTTATACCTTAAATAGGGCATTTGATCAGTATTACCTCAATACGCCAGAAAATGTTTCTTCTTACGGTGGGACTAAAGTAGAATATTCATTTGATCATACTGAACCGATTGCCGTAAATCTGAAAACGGGTTTTCGGATGACTGCCTCTTTCGAAAGTGAAATAGGTTTAAATACGGGTATTCAAAGCTTTTCTAGGGTAAAATTGGATGCTAGAAAGTATATTAAAATTTCGAATAACTTATTTTTAGCGACTCGTTTTACAGCTTCTCATATTTTTGGTGATAATGCGCCACAAACAATGCTAGGCGGGATGGATAATTGGTTGTTTGTGCAAAGAGAGGCTCGTAATAAGGAAAATCCTTTAGGAAAATCAGGTATCGCCCAAAGAGATATTTTTATGAGTGATTTTGCAAGTCCTTTACGTGGATTTAATGTTAATCGATTATCAGGAACCAATCATTTATTGTTCAATATGGAGTTGCGTATTCCTGTGAAAAGCTTCTTAGGCTCAGATTATAACCGTTCTACATTTATCAATACCTTACAATTAATTGGATTTACGGATATTGGTTCTGCTTGGACAGGTGCTAGCCCATTTTCTAAATCGAATGGCTTTAATACCAATGTATATGGTGGACTACCTAATCCATTTCAAGCAACTGTTACGGATTTTAGAAATCCATTTTTATTGGGTTATGGGGTAGGGGCTAGAGCAGAATTTTTTGGATATTTTTTTAAATTGGATTACGCCTACGGATTAGAAAGTGGAGAAATTAAAGCTCCAGTAAGCTATTTAACCATTGGGCATGATTTTTAAATCCATCGATTTTTCTTCTATATGTTCCGAGGAATGTATGTCAAATTAAATTAGTATGACTTTCAGTACAACAGATATGATCAATTTGTTTGCATTAACTAAAGATGCATCTTCTTCCATTGCTTTAGCTACTTCAGAAGCTAAAAACCAGATATTATTTGAAATCGCACTTAGTCTTGAAGAGCATTCTAATGAAATCATCCAAGAAAATGCAAAGGATTTAGAAAAAATGAATTCGCAAGATCCCATGCGAGATCGTTTGCTGTTAAATGAAGATAGAATAAAATCATTAGCTAGTAGTGTAAGAGATATTACGCTTTTGCCCGATCCAGCTGGCACAAGCTTACTTTCTAAAACCTTGAAAAATGGTTTGTTATTAGAAAAAGTAGCAGTCCCTTTAGGCGTTGTTGGGGTTATTTATGAGTCAAGACCTAATGTAACAATCGACGTTGCGGCACTTTGTATTCGATCTGGGAATGCTGTCGTTTTAAGAGGTGGAACAGACGCTTGGCATTCTAATGCTGTTTTAGTTAAAATAATTCATTTAGCCTTAAGTAAATGCGGTTTTTCAACTGATTTAGTTCGTTTGATGCCGACAGATCGTGAGCATGTAAGTACGATGCTAACTGCTGTAAAATACATTGATGTTATTATACCTAGAGGTTCAGAAGCATTGATTCAACGTGTTCGTAAGGAGTCATTGGTTCCTACCATTGAAACAGGTGCTGGGGTTTGTCATACCTACGTAAGTGAATTTGCCGATTTGACAAAAGCGGTCCCAGTGGTGGTTAATGCTAAGGTTTCGAGGCCTTCCGTTTGTAATTCGTTAGATACTATTTTGTTGCATCAAAATCAGGCAGATGAATTTTTAAAACAAATTGCGCCTGAATTATTGAAGTATAATGTGACGATATATGCCGATATTCTTTCTTATGAAATATTATCAAAGTTGAATTATCCATTGGTTCAAATCGCTGAAGAGTCTGATTTTGGTAGGGAGTTTTTAGATTATGCTTGCTCCATCAAAATTGTTAATTCCTTGAAAGAGGCTTTAAAGCATATTTCTACTTATTCTTCAAGGCACTCTGAAGCAATTGTCACTGAGGATGAATCGGAAGCCAATTATTTCTTAAAAGCGGTAGATGCGGCAGCTGTTTACTGGAATGCTTCTACTCGATTTACCGATGGTGGCGTGTTTGAATTAGGTGCTGAAATTGGTATATCCACTCAAAAATTGCACGCAAGGGGACCTTTTGCTTTAGAAAAATTAGTAACTGAAAAATGGATTATTAAAGGAAATGGACAAATTCGTTAAGAATTAAAATTCATGATCTAATCCAAATTTTTGTTTCATTTCAACTAATAAAGGGTATTTGTTTGCCAAATAATCATATTTATCTGACTGTGTATATAATGCCCTTTTATCATTTTTTACATACTCAATTATATCCAATTCAATATCGATTAATTGATTTTTCAATTTGTCCCTCAAAGTGGATAGTAACTCCAATCGAATATTTTCATTGAACTGTTGAACTTGCACCTCATTTTCTACTTTGATATGAAGTATCGTTTCAATCAATTCAAAAGGTCGGTTCATCATCACATATTTATTGATGAAATTATGTGCCTTAAATTCTTCCGCAATGAAATGCCATTCTCTTTTGATATCCTCAAAAGTAAATGGATGATTCATCTCATGGATATTCCCATTGGAATTTGAATTATTCGATTCTTTTTGAGAATTGTTATCAATGATTTTTTTTGCACTTCGTAGTCCACTTCCTCCTGAAACTGGTTTTTGCGCAGCTAAAGTATTTTGAATGATAGAAGTTGGTGCAGGAATTTGTACTTCCTTGACCACCTCTTGGCTGGTATTAGCTTGAAGTGTAGACGGTTGTTCTGCAGTTGTTACCGGCGCATGAATGTTACTTTCAACAATGGGTTTATTTTCAGGAACTATATTTGCGGTAGGGGTAGAAGAATTTTCAACTACCTTTTCGGTAGTTGTATTAGACTTTTTTCCGTCGCCGCCCTCCACCACAGGTTGGTTGACAGGCTGGTAGACAGATGGCAAATAAGTTATTTTTAAAATACTTAATTCCAAATGAAGCCTAGGATTTTTTGCGCTTTTATAATGTATCTCACATTGTGCGCAAATGTTCATAGCAGATAAGATAAATGATGCAGATGTTTTTGCTGATTGTTGTTGAAATTTCACTTTTATTTCATCTCCAAAATCCATCAAGGCCAAAGTCTTTGGGTCTTTTGCAAATAAAAGGTTTCTGAGGTGCTCCATCAAACCACTGATGAATTGATGACCATCAAAACCTTTTCTCATCACTTCATCAATCAATAGTAATGAATCACTGTGATTTTGATCAATAAAATGGTCGGTTAATTTGAAATAATAATCACTATCTAAAATATGTAGATTTTCAAGTACATCTTTATGCCTTAGAACATTGTCCGTAGAAAAAGTAACATTTAAATCAAACATAGAAAGGGCATCTCTTAGACCACCATCTGCTTTGATAGAAATCAATTCAAGAGCTAAAGGCTCGGCTTGTATACCTTCTTTTTCAGCTATCGAATTTAGGTGAGATGCCATATCTTTCCATTGAATTCTATTGAAATCAAAGATTTGGCAACGTGATAAGATCGTAGGAAGTATTTTATGCTTTTCGGTGGTCGCTAAAATAAAAATAGCATAACTCGGTGGTTCTTCTAATGTTTTAAGAAAAGCATTAAAAGCTGCTGGAGAAAGCATATGAACCTCATCTATGATGTAGATTTTATATTTTCCACCTTGCGGAGGATATCGAACTTGATCGATAAGGTTACGGATATCATCAACGGAATTGTTCGAAGCTGCATCTAATTCGTGAATAGCTAAGGAAGTATTTTCTTGAAAAGATTTACAAGAATCACATTGACCACATGCCTCACCATCTGCTTGTAAATTTTCACAATTAATTGTCTTTGCTAAAATTCTAGCGCAAGTCGTTTTTCCAACACCCCTTGGACCACAAAATAAAAATGCTTGTGCCAAATGATTGGACCTGATTGCATTTTTTAAGGTAGTTGTAATATGACTTTGACCAACAACTGAATCGAATTGTGTTGGGCGATATTTTCTAGCAGAAACAATAAAATTTTCCATACTGCAAGTTAGCTTTTAAGCCATAAATTCCAAAATGAAATTAGGGTAAAATCAGTGTTGCACTCACTGGAAAATGATCAGATGGGTACCTATTGTTCCATGTTTCAGAATGGGTTGAATGCTGCAAACATTTAATGCCATTTTTGACAAAAATATAATCAATTTCAGATTTTTCTCTCTCTGATTTAAATCCATTAAAAGATCCTATTGGACCGTAATGCCCATTTCGACTAATTTTTGAACTATTAATTATTTTATCAGGATTGTTTTCATCCACTAAAATTTGAATAGGTTCGTCATCAGGACTGGCATTGAAATCGCCTAATAAAATTGTTGGGGAATTTTGAGCAATTTCTTTTATTTTTTTCAGAACCAACTTTGCACTTTCCCTTCTCGCTATTTTCCCTAAATGATCAAAATGAGTATTGAAAACAAAGAATTTCTTTCCTGATTTGATTTCTTGAAAATGCCCCCAAGTAACCACCCGTCTACATGCTGCATCCCATCCAAATCCTACTTTTTCGCATGAATCGGATAGCCAAAAGGTTTTTTGAATAAGTACTTTGTACTTGTTTTTATTGTAAAAAATGGGTGAAAATTCGCCCTCTTCTTTTCCATCATCTCTACCTTTTCCAAACCAAATATGTTGTGGTAACACTTTTTGTACATCTTTGATTTGATGAACAAATGCCTCTTGCATTCCGATGATGTCTGCCTGATGGTATTTGATTAAATCTCCACACATAACAATTCGGTTTTTCCATTGATTGACTCCGTCTGATTCTGTATCCATTCGGATATTAAAGGTCATGGCTTTGATTTGACCCAAACTAGAAAATGTTATGAACATCCCAAGGATCAGCATCAAAAGACTCATTTTCTTGAATATTGCCTCTATTTGTGGCCAAATACGAGTTTTTTTATTGTTGTGAATGATGAAGTCAGCGCCAGTTTGATATTCTTTTTCGCTCGGTTGTACTTGTATTATTTTCATGGTTTCTTCTAGGTTATAGTTATTTCTACGTTGAATGTTGGTAATTCTTTCTTCCAAAGGACATTCTATGGCCAAGATTTTTTCTACGAAGGCGGGTTTGTTTTTGGAGGTCAATAAGGCCGATTCATAGATTTTAAAGGATGCAGTGCTCTTTTCATTTTGCCAAATTTCCACTTGTTTTCTAACAGCTGGATGCACAATTTCATTAAGTTCAGACAAGAGCTGGGCGTTTTCCATGACTTTTTTTCGAACCCAGTTTCTTTGGTATCTGCCATTCGAATCAAATGCGTCATTTCCTAACAGTTCCAAGACCTGATTTTTTAATTCACCTTCAATTAACTGAATAGCAATTTTATCCGCTTCAAGAACTGGAATGCCTAAACATGAAAAAATCCGGCAAATGATTGATTTGCCGGATCCTATTCCGCCTGTAATACCAATAATGGGTGGCAGGCTCTTTGACATAAAAATCTTTTATTCTTCTGTTAAACGAGAAGATGCATCCTTCGAAATTGCTGATTTTTCAAATACGATACGAACACCTTTGCTTGAATCAACTTCAACCAAAACAGTTTTTTCACGTAAAGTAACAATGGTACCGTGTGCGCCGCCAATCGTTACGATTTTATCTCCAGCCTTCAATTCTTCAATGAATTTTTTAGCTTCTTTCGCTTTTTTCTGTTGTGGACGAATCATGAAAAAGTAAAAAACGACGAAAATTCCTCCGAAAAGAATGATTTGCATCATTTGTGGGTTACTTGCTTGTAGGTATAACATAATTTTGTTTGTTTTATTTTTTGGGAACTAATACTTCAATTTTAAAACCTACCGAGTTGTCCATTGGAATAGTATTGCAATAGGCGGTGATGGTTTTTAGTAATTTGCCTTCTTTTCCATTAGAATCAAAAGTGACTTTGATAAATCCCTTTTTGCCAGGTTGTATCAAATTTTGACTCCATTTTGGAGTGGTGCAACCACAAGAGGCATTTACGGTTACAATTTTCAATGGAAGATTACCTTTGTTCTTAAAATGATACGTATATGAAACCTTGTCTCCTTGTTTGATTTTACCCAAATAAACCAAGGGTTGATCAAATCTCATGATCGGTTTTTTTTCTGCCGTAGGCTTTAATTCTAAAGGTATCGCATTTTCAGTAGCACTCGCTTCTTCTTTTTGCTTATTGGTACAGGAAATCGTTCCCGCTAAAATAAGAATGAAAAATAAGCGCAGGATTGTCATATTATGGCTTCGCTTTGATTTGACTCATCATTTTTTCCACATCTTCCAATAATTTTTCCGCTTTCACTTTTGTGTCATTCACCACTTTTTTTCCTTCTGATTTTGCCATTGTTTCTGGAATTTCTTTTCCTTCAACAATATCATTGATCAATTGCTTCAACTGATCGCGGTATTTGTTTAATTGAAAATACAATTTACTTCTTGTATTTTCTCCTTTATCTGGGGCGTATAAAATACCTAAAACTGCGCCAGTCGCTGCACCTACTAAAAATGCCCAAAAGGTTTTGGAAGATCTGCTCATAATTATTTGTTGGCTATGTCGATTAAACCTCGACCTGATTTTTTAATTATATTTTCTTTTATTAATCTGGCTGAAACTACATCAAGAACACCGTTGATGAATTGTCCTGATTTCGGAGTTGAATAGTCTTTTGCTAATTCAATGTATTCGTTAATACTAACTTTAACAGGAATACTGGAGAAGTTAATCATTTCTGCAATGGCCATTTTTAAAATAATTAAATCAGACATTGCTAATCTGTCATTCTCCCAATTTTTTGTTTGATCACCGATCCAAGTTTCCAAATTCTTGTCTTCTTGTACCGTTGTTTCAAACAATTGTTCAAAAAACAATTTATCATCTTCCCATTGAATCGCTAAATTTTGTAATTGTAAATCTTCTAAAGCTTCAATTTTAAAAGTTTTAGTTGAAAGACTTTTTACTACATCTTTATTCAAATGCCAATTTAAATCTTTTTCTTCAAAATACTCCGTCATAATCGGGTGTTTTAAAATAAAAGTTTTCAATAGGTATTTCACCATCTCCAAATCATCTGGAAAGCTTTTGCCCGCGTTGGGTAAGTACTCAACAAACTGATTGTCGACTAAGATTCCTTCAATAAATACTTTTTTTAATCGATTTTCTTCATCTTCCGACCAACCAATATGATGTTTTTTTATTTCGTTTTGAAGGTCAGACCATTTTGGTAAAATGGCTAAAATCTTGTTTTTACCTAAAAGAGATGTTTTGATTGGGTTTTCTAATAACCTTCTGTTTTCGTCCCAAAATGCAATTTCTGAAATGGATTGAATGTAAAAAAGGATTTTTAGATATTGAACATAGATGTTCTCCACCTCTTGAAGCATTTCTTTTTTAAGTCGGTTCGCGATTTTTCTTTGTTCTTGATGATAAACACGAAAGACAGAATTCGCAGCATCAGAAGCTTCTTTCGGAATGGTTTCTTCGGAAGGAATTGCTTGAAAAAGTTCGTTTAATTGGATTTCTGCCAATTTTTTCAAACCCTCTAATTTCGGCATTTGATCTTCTTTGGCTATCATTAATGATAAATCAGGTTGAAAAATATTGCCTAATTCATCATAAGCCAATTGAAATTGTGCGCGTTCTTGAGTATGATAAGCGTATAAAGCTTGAAATGTTTTTACTCTAAGTAATCTCCTGTTTACCATCCGAAAATAAAGACCGTTGTGTTTTTTTTGAAGTACAAATTTAAGAATTTTAATTGATAAACATTCTATCTTTGTGGGAAGTAAATTTATTATGGGAGCGCTGAGTCATTTGAATAAGTTTTTTTGGAAGTACAAATGGTTACTAATTTTGGGAATCATTTTTACCTTTTGTTCCAATTTTTTTGGTGTTGTTCCTGCCCAATTAATCCGTTTTGCACTTGATTTGGTCACAGATACCATTCATGTGTATTTTTTATTCAAAGGATTTGAAATTCAAACTGCTTTTTATGAAGTATTTGCCACAACCTTATTTTTTTATGGTGGCTTGATAGTGTTGATGGCTTTGATCAAAGGCGTATTTTTGTTTTTGGTTCGTCAAACCTTGATTGTAATGTCGAGACATATTGAATACGAATTAAAAAATGAGATTTATGAGCACTATCAAACGCTTCCTCTTTCCTTTTATAGGAAACAAAATACAGGCGATTTAATGGCTCGGATTTCGGAAGATGTTAGCAAAGTTCGTATGTATGTGGGGCCTAGTATTATGTATGGCTTAAATTTAATAAGTGTCTTTATTTTAGTGATTTACTATATGTATCAGGTCAATGTAAAATTGATGTGGTATGTTTTACTTCCATTACCTGTTTTATCCATCAGTATTTATTACATCAATTCCTTAATTATGAGGAAATCCGAGGAAATACAAGCTGGATTATCTTCCATTTCAACTTTTGCACAAGAGGCTTTTTCAGGAATCAGAGTGTTAAAATCTTTTGTTCGTGAAAAAGAGTCTATTTTGTCCTTCGCTGATGCCTCTGCCAATTACCGTAAAAAATCACTTGATTTAGTCAAAATTGATTCTTTGTTTACTCCAATGATTTCTTTGCTTGTTGGATTAAGTACTTTATTTGTGGTCTTTATTGGTTCCAAAGAAGTGATGGAAGGACGAATGACGGTCGGTAATATTGCGGAATTTATCATGTATGTATTTATGTTAACTTGGCCGGTTACCGCTTTAGGTTGGACAAGTTCGCAAATTCAAAGAGCGGCAGCATCTCAAAAAAGAATCAATGAATTTTTAGATGCTCGTTCTGAAATGGAAGTTGGTATACAAATTTCAAAAGAAATAGAAGGGCATTGGCTTTTTGAAAATGTTAGTTTTGCTTATCCTGGGACGGATACACTTGTGCTTAAAAAGGTGAATTTTGAGATTAAACCTGGAGAATCGGTTGCTATGTTGGGAACTACGGGGTCGGGTAAAAGTACCGTGGCACAATTAATGGCAAGGTTTTATGATCCTTCAGAAGGTAGAATTTTATTGGATGGAGTAGATTTGAAGGACTGGGATATTCAATTAGTACGAAAAAATTTGGGATTTGTTCCTCAAGAAGTATTCTTGTTTTCCACCAGTATTGCTGAAAATATTCGTTTTGGTCAAGAAAATTTAAGTCAGGAAGAAATAGAACAGGCTGCCAAAAATGCAGATGTTTATGATAATATCATTGAATTTCCAGAAAAGTTTGAAACCATTTTAGGTGAAAGAGGAGTAACGCTTTCTGGTGGCCAAAAACAAAGAGTCAGCATTGCAAGAGCCCTAGCTAAGAATCCCAAGATGTTGGTGCTAGACGATTGTCTTTCTGCAGTGGATACGCATACGGAGCATACGATTTTAGAAAATTTGAAATCCTTGATGAAAAATAAATCGTGTTTGATTATTTCTCATCGTGTTTCTTCTGCCAAATTAGCTAAGCGCATTTTTATTCTCCAGGATGGAGAAATTAAAGAATCTGGAAATCACACAAGCCTTATGAAAAAAGAAGGTTTGTACTTTGATTTATACCAACAGCAGCTAAATACGGAGGAGGTTATAAGGTAAGAGGTAAAAGGTAAGAGGTAAGAGAAAAGAGGAGAGAGAAAAGAGGAGAGAGTGTCTTGTCCTGAAATAGGTTGACAGTT
>JBJTNH010000063.1:0-10164 GCA_046073945.1 Aquirufa sp.
TACCTCTTACATCATACATCCCCCTGTCCTGCTTCAATAATGGCAATAAAGTATAAGAATCACTTTTTTCTTTTCTATTTTTGTATTCAAATGATACAATATGATTAGAAACCTATTTATACTCCTTTTTTCTCTTTTGACTTTCAGTCTGCATTCTCAAGTCCAAAAAAAGAATGAGAACTTCAAAATGAACATCAAAAAATCGAATGGTGCAATCAAAATCGATGGTTTATTGACTGAAGATGCTTGGAAAGAAGCGGCGCAAGTGAGCGATTTTGCGATGTGTACTCCTTTTGACACCTTATGTTCTCCTTTGCGAACGGATGTCAGAATGACTTATGACGACAAATACATCTACATTTTTGCAGAATGTTTTATACAAGCCCAAAAAAGCTTTGTGGTGGAATCCTTAAAACGTGATTTCAATTTTGGGAATAATGACAATTTCTTGGTCTTCATTGATACGTTTGACGACAAAACAACGGGATTTTCTTTTGGAGCCAATGCAGCAGGTGCGCAATGGGATGGACAAATGTCGGAAGGTGCCAAAATGAATTTAAATTGGGACAATAAATGGGAATCGGCAACTACCTATAACAAAACATCTTGGACCTTTGAAGCTGCCATTCCTTTTAAGTCGATTCGATATAAAAGCAATTCAACCCGTTGGGGGATTAATTTCTGTCGCTTAGATACGCGAGCTAAAGAAAAATCAGCTTGGGCACCCGTGCCGCGACAATTCCCAACCGCCTCTTTGGCTTATGCAGGAGTATTACAATGGGACGCCCCGCCGCCAACACCTAAAACCAATGTTTCGATTATTCCTTACGTATTATCCGGCGTTTCAAGTAATTACGAAAATACTTCGCCTGTTGGATATCAAAATAGAATTG
This sequence comes from Aquirufa sp., assembly GCA_046073945.1. Classification (GTDB taxonomy): domain Bacteria; phylum Bacteroidota; class Bacteroidia; order Cytophagales; family Spirosomataceae; genus Aquirufa. The sequence goes on from JBJTNH010000063.1 coordinate 894, forward strand.
GTGGCGACATCAAAGTGGCAGTAAGTTCTAGTTTGAATTTGGACATGACAATCAATCCTGATTTTTCACAAGTAGATGTGGATCGCCAACAAACGAATTTAGACCGATTTGAGTTGTTTTACCCGGAAAAACGCCAGTTTTTTATTGAAAATTCCGATTTATTTGATGGTTTTGGAATGGAAAACTTACGACCTTTTTTCTCGCGCAGAATTGGTTTAGCCTTGAACACCAAAACAGGAATTTATGAACAAACTCCCATTACTTATGGGGCACGTTTGAGTGGCAAACTAACTAATGATTGGAGAATAGGTGTATTAAATGTACAATCTGACCGCATTGATGCCAAAGGAGTTCCTACTCAGAATTATTCCATGATGGCCTTGCAAAGAAAATTATTCGCTAGATCCAATTTGGGGATTTTCATGATTAATAAGCAATCTTTCATTGATACAGATTTACAAAAACAAAATGGTTTTTTAGATTACAATCGAAACATTGGAATTGAATACAATTTAGCTTCGGCAAATAATTTCTGGACGGGTAAGATTTTTTATTACAATGGTTTTGGGCCAGCAGACAAAAGCAAAGACTTTGCCCATGCTGCTGCCTTGGCGTATCGCGACAATAATTGGATCTTGAGTTGGAAACACCAATGGGTGGGAGAAAATTACAATCCAGAGGTAGGTTATGTTCCTCGTATGAATTATTTCCAAGCGAATCCTGAACTAGGTAAAATATTCTATCCTAAAAATAAATTAACCAATTTATTCTATACTCAAGTGCGCTTGAACAGCTTAAATTATTGGAACAATAGTGGAGGAAGAACAGACAACACAACCTATTTAGCTTTTGAGGGATACATGAAAGATCGCTCGAGTTTTTCTGCTTTTTTGGCCTATGATTATGTCAAATTATTATATGATTTTGATGCAACAAGGATGGGAAATACTCCTTTGAAAAAAGGATCTGAACATTCTTGGAATTCATTGAATGTGTTGTACCAATCATCCCCTATCAAACTTTTCACTTATACAGGTTCTGCTCGTTTTGGTGGTTATTATGGCAATGGTAGTCGATTTGGCTTTACTGGCGAATTTGGATACCGCTTTCAACCAATTGTAAGTATGTCAGTTGCTTTGGATTATAATGACATTCGGGATGTTCAGGTGCCTATCGTTCAATCTGACAATACCATCAAAAATACCATCGCACAAGCTCAGTTTTGGATCATTCGTCCAAAGATCGACTTTACGTTTACCAATAAATTATTTTTCACCACATTTTTTCAAATTAATCAACAAACCAAAAACATTAACTTAAATTCTAGGTTACAGTGGAGATACAAGCCTGCTTCGGATTTATTTATTGTTTATACGGATAACTATTTCCCTGAAAATTTTCAAATAAGAAACCGGGCCATAGTGTTGAAATTAAATTATTGGCTTAATTTGTAAACTAAATTTAAAAATACATACCATGAAAAAGTTATTATTCCTTCTTACAACATTATTAAGTTTCTCTGTTTTGGCTCAACAAAAGCCAGTAGCTTCTCCTCCTGCTGTTGTTAAACAAAAAGTAGGTGATGTAGAAGTGATGATTAAATACGCTCAACCTTCTGTAAAAGGTCGTTTGGTATTTGGTACAAAAGAGCAAAAAGCCTTGGTTCCTTATGGCGAAGTTTGGAGAACAGGTGCTAACGAAGCTACTACCATCGAATTTTCGAAAGACGTCACTATTCAAGGAAAAACCTTGGCAAAAGGTGTTTACTCTCTTTTAACAATTCCTGAAGAAAGCGATTGGACCATCATTTTCAACAACGATTCAAAAATGTGGGGAGCTTACACGTATTCTGCTGCAAAAGATGCTTTGCGAGTAAGTGCAAAAGCTAGTTCAGAATCAGCTTCGACAGAAATGATGACAATTAGTGTTTCGCCTTCAGGACAAGTAAAAATTGCTTGGGACAAAACTTCTACTTCTTTTTATGTAAAATAAATCGAAAAACTTTCCTAAAAGCGGTGCCGAAAGGTGCCGCTTTTTTTTATTGTCAAAAATTCGTTTGAAATACTGAATGCTTTGGCTATTTTTACTTCGTTTTGCAAAAAACCCAAAGGTTAAATCTCAAATTTTAGGTATATGAAAAAAGTATTAATCGCAGAGGATAGTTCAGTTATTCAAAATTTAGCTAAGAAAATTTTAGAATTTCAAAATTTTGAAATTCATGCAGTTAAAAATGGTCAACAAGTCTTGGATGAATTAGCTAAGGCTGATTTTGATATTATTTTATTAGACATAAATATGCCAGTGATGGATGGCATGGAATGTGCAAGAGCCGTAAGAGCATTATCTGATGCTAAAAAAGCTAAAATTCCAATGATTGCAATTACAGGTAACGCAAGAAATTATACGATGGAAGATTTCAAAGCAGCTGGATTTGATGATTTTTTAGCAAAGCCTTTGAATTTTGACGCTTTAGTTACGCAAGTAAAAGCTTTAACAGAATAATTATATGCATCCGATGAAAGTCACCTTTCTCGGAACTGGAACCTCGCAAGGGATTCCGATGATTGCTTGTGAATGTAAAGTTTGCCAATCGACAGATTCTCGTGATAAGCGCCTACGTGTTTCTATGCATATCGAAACAAACGGCAAAAGTTTTATCATCGATACTGGACCTGATTTTAGACAACAAGTTTTAAGAGCAGGCATCAAACGGCTAGATGCCATCATTTATACGCACGAACACAAAGACCATACCGCTGGAATGGATGATGTAAGAGGCTTTAATTATGCACAAAAATCTTCCATTCCATTATACGCCCAAAAAAATGTCATTGAGCAATTAAAGCGTGAATTTGCTTATGCTTTTGACGAAAATAAATATCCGGGTGTACCCGAAATTGAGGTAATTGAAATTGAAAACCAGGCATTTGAAATAAATGGAATTCCATTTTTACCCATTCTTGTAAAGCATTTTTTCTTGGATGTTTTTGGTTATCGAATCAACGACTTTACTTATATCACAGATGCCAATGCTATTTCCGATCCAGAATTAGAAAAAATAAAAGGATCCAAAGTTCTGGTCATTAATGCCTTAAGAAAAACAAGCCATGTGAGCCATTTTACTTTGGAAGAGGCCTTGGAAATCATTCAGAAAATCAAACCTGAGCAGGCATACATTACACACATTAGTCATCAAATGGGACTTCAATCGGAGGTTCAAAAGGAATTACCGGCCAACGTTTATTTAGCATACGATGGTTTAGAAATTAATTTATAATGAATGATTTAAAAGCAATTTTGTTTGACATGGATGGTGTCATTGTAGATAATCTACCTTATCACGTCGATGCATGGCTATTGTTTTGTGAAAGAAAAGGTATTCCTTTGACACGTGATTTATTCTACAAGGAATTAAACGGCATGAACTCAAAAGATACGTTTGAATATTTTTACAAGCGAGAAATGGCTGGAAAGGAATTATACCTTTTGGAAGAAGAAAAAGAAAAGATTTACCGAGATTTCTACAAAGACTTTCGCAAAGCTGCAGATGGACTTATCACTTTCTTAGATGAATTAAAATCGGAACATATTTTATGCGCTTTAGCGACTTCTGCTGGACAAGGAAATATTGATTTTATTGTCGATGGATTGGGAATCAGAGATTATTTTCAAGTAATTGTGGGAGGTGGAGAAGTAAAAAAAGGCAAGCCAGATCCTGAAATTTATTTAAAAGCTGCTGATAAATTAGGGGTTAAATATAGCGAATGCTGGGTCATTGAAGATTCTCTTCAAGGCATAAAATCAGGTCAATCGGCAGGTATGAATGTGGTAGGTATCACGACTTCACATACACAAGAGGAACTTGCTCATACCCAAATTCAAGCACCTAATTTTATTGGCTTATTCGAAAAAATACAAGCCTATTTAAACCGTTCATAAATTGATATGAAATCTTTATCGATTATTTTCTTTGTATTCTTATTTACTTCCACCCTTTTCGCACAGAAAAAGGCCAAAATGGATATGATACCAGGGAAAATGATTGTGGATTATGCTCCTAGTTTTTACGAAGGTGAAGAAAGGAAAATCCCTGAAGGATACCAATCGAAAATCATCGCTGAATGGAAAGAAGTATCAAAAAAAGCCATATTTTCGACCCAACAAAGCGAGGCTAAGGCACAAATCATACTTACTTTTCAAACAACACCTCCAAGTAATGTCAAAGCTATTTTTGAAAAAGCGGCAGAAACTTGGTCTAATTTAATAAGTTCTGATGTACCAATTCATGTATTGGTGCAATGGGCTTCTTTGGGAAAAAACATCTTGGGTAGAGCTGGAGCCACAGCACATGTGAGAAATTTTATTGGTGCGACTCGTTTAAATACCTATTACCCAATCGCATTGGCAGAAAAAATGGCCCATACTAATTTAAATGGAGACTCGCCAGATATCGTTGCTACGTTTAGTCAGGATTATCCCTCTTGGTACATAGGTACAGGTTTGCCGAAATTACCCTCAAAACCAAGCTCCACAGATGGTGAAATAGATTTGTATTCTGTCGTTTTACATGAAATGGGTCATGGGCTTGGATTCATCGGTCAAATTGATGTAGATGAAGCTGGAACAAGTGCGGAGTATAGTGCGGCTGAAATATTTGATCAATTCATTACGAATACCAAAGGTACTTCATTGACCGACACGACAGTGTACAAAAATCCATCCACAGCATTAAAAACACAAATTACTACCTCTCAAAATTTAATACTAAGTTCTCCGACAATTAATAAAAATGTTCCAAAAAAAGCCTATTTATATTCTCCAACTACTTTCAATGCAGGATCAAGCATCTACCATGTGGACCAATACACTTATCCTGTTGGAGATCCTAATGCCTTGATGACACCCTTTATTGCACAGGGCGAAATTACAAGGTCCATTGGCCCTATTGTTTCATCAGCCTTTGCTGATTTCGGTTGGAAATCGACCAATATCATTACTCAACAATACAAGGATACGGAAGAAATAGGCAAGGATTTTATTTTTGAAGCAAAGGTTTTTTCTGATACATTGATTGACGAATCGAGTTTCAAATTGATGATAGCTGTTAATTCATCTATTACAAGCGCAGTTGCCTATACACCAAAGAAAATTGCTGCCAATACATATCAAGTTACTTTACCTAAAACAAGTACATCTAAAACCGTTTCTTATTATTGGACCATCAATGATGTCGCAGGTAATAAATATACGACTCCAGCAGAAGCTCCAATTATAGCAGGAACAAAATGGGGCAGTTTTTATGATGTCAATATTGTAGAAAAAGATACAGCAAAGCCCACGGTTGTTTACGCAAATCCAGTGAAATACATTTTTCCCATTGAATTGGACGTCCCTTTGCCAACCTTATATGCAGATGACAATATTGGAGTAGATACTGTTTACATGGAATATTCCATCAATAATGGTTCTGTTATTCGTCAAGGTTTAAAAAAATCATTGTCAGAGGAATTTGCTTATACCAATGCATTTAAATTCAGTCAAGGACAACTGAAAGCGGGAGATATCATTAAATATCGAATTGTCGTCAAAGACAAAGCCAAAATCCCCAATTATGTGTACAGTCCAAGCACTGGCAATTACGACATCAGTGTCATCAATTTGCAAAGTGCAGTAAAAGAATATAGTACGACCTTCAACAATGGTCCCTTTTCTGATTTTTATTTGAAGGGATTTAGCATTTCTCAGGCTTCGGGATTAAATTCATTGAGTTTAAACTCAGCCCACCCCTATGCAGATGGTGCGGAAGATTTTGAAAATGGCACTGCTGGAGAGGATAAGTTTACCAACAACGATGCGGTCCTTTTAAAACCCATCACAGTTAGATCAGATACCTCTAAAATTTATTTCAAAGAAATTGCCTTGGTTGAGCCTGGTGACACTGGTGAAAACTTTTTAAATTCAGATGGGACGATTAATCGCAGCTTTTTTGATTATGTCATTGTACAAGGTTCAAAGGATTTTGGTAAAACATGGGTGAATTTAAGCGATGGTTGGGATGCTCGAAAAGAATCCATTTGGTTAAGTACTTGGAATAAGTCGTTTGATAAATTGGGCAATTCAACAGCCAAGGCAACGCCCGATTTATATAAATCGCATGAAATAGACATCCGTGAAAGTGGTTATTTCAAAGCAGGTGACCAGGTAATTCTTAGATTCCGTTTACATGCAGATGTAGGAGCCAATGGTTGGGGTTGGAGCGTGGAAGATTTAAACATTCAGGGGCCTAAAAAAACGATAAATGATATCATTTTAGCAAAAGCTGAAGAGCCCAAAGAAATAGGCATCAACCTTTTTCCCAATCCGAATGCTGGTGAATATCGATTAGAACTACAATTCAAAGATGTTTCATCCAAAAATGCACTCATATTTGTGAGGGACATTCAAGGAAGAGAGTTGAGTCTAGATCAGGTTGAAATTAACAATGCTTATTTTGAGAAAAATTACTCCTTCCAACATTTAAGCAATGGCATTTATTTTATCGAAGTACAAGTAAATGGACAAAGTTATGTCCGAAGAATGTTTATTGTAAAATAAAGAGATTGCATTTAGTATTTTTGAAGCAATTGATTTTACTTATCTTTGTAACCCGTTCTTTTTAAAAGGGAAAAACTATACGATTATGTCTTGGTACACAAGAAAAGATAAAGGGATTCAAACCCCTACTGAATTTAAAAGAGAGGCTCCAGATGGACTTTGGTATCAATGTCCCTCTTGTAAAAAAGCATTACACACCAGAGAGCATCGATTGTTTGCTTATACATGTTCAAATTGTAATTATCACGAGAAAATTGGTTCTCAAGAATATTTTGAATTATTATTTGACCAAACAAAGTACACAGAGATTGACCCAATGATGGGTTCAGGTGATCCACTTGAATTTACTGATACAAAAAAATACACAGACAGAATCAAGGCTACTGAATTAAAAACAGGGCTGAAAGATGCCGTTCGTTCAGCACATGGTGAAATGAATGGACATCCGATTACGATTGCAGCCATGGATTTTTCATTCATTGGTGGATCAATGGGTTCTGTGGTTGGAGAAAAAATTTCAAGAGCGATTGACTATTCTTTGGAACATAAGCAACCCTTTTTAATGATTTCTCGTTCTGGAGGTGCACGTATGATGGAAGCAGGATTTTCCTTGATGCAAATGGCAAAAACTTCAGCTCGTTTAGCCTTGTTAGCAGAAGCTAAAATACCTTACATTTCATTATTAACGGATCCAACTACTGGAGGTGTAACAGCTTCCTTTGCGATGTTGGGCGATTTCAACATTGCTGAGCCTGGTGCTTTAATCGGTTTTGCTGGACCACGCGTTAATCGTGAAACCATTGGTAAAGATCTTCCCAAAGGATTCCAGAGTGCAGATTTCGTTTTAGAACATGGATTCCTTGATTTTATTGTAGACAGAAAAGATTTAAAAGATAAATTAACTTCGTTGATAGGGATGTTGAAATGATGTAAGATGTATGATGTAAGAGGTAAGAGGTAAAGTCTTAATTTTAAATTCTACATTCTACATTTTTAATAAAATAAAAAAGGCTAATCATTCGATCAGCCTTTTTTATTTCATTAAACTTTAAGATTACTCTGCGCTTGGAGCGGCAGCAGCAAGAGCAGCTGCAGCAGCGGCTAAAGAAGCCTTTGTTACACGAGTCTTTTTCTCTTTTTCTGGAGGAGGAATAACATCTTCTACACCAGCGAAAATACGACCACAATGCTCGCAAACTAATAATTTTTTCTTGTCCTTGATATCTGTTTGACGTTGAGGAGGTACTGAACTAAAACAGCCACCACAAGCTCCACGCTTCACCATTACAACAGCAAGACCATTTCTAGCATTACCGCGTAATTTATCATAAGATTTCAATAATCTTGCATCAACAGACTTCAAAGCCTTTTCTCTATCTTTCAAAGACTTTTGCTCATCCTCTTCGCTTTCTGCAATAATTACTTCTAATTCTTTTTTCTTTAATTCTAAATCTTTAGAACGCTCAAATAAATTAGATTCAACTCCAGCGATTTCATCATTCTTGTTCAAAATTTTGAAATCAATTTCCTTGATTCTCTTATCAGCAATTTCCATTTCAAGACCTTGAAGCTCTATTTCTTTAGAAATTGCTTCAAACTCACGGTTATTGCGAACATTCATTTGTTGTTCCTTATACTTCGCGATTAATTTCTCAGAATCTTTCTTAGAATTACGATAGTTGGAAATTTGTGTTTCAAAATTCTCAACTTCCGATTGGAATTTCGCCAAACGAGTTTGTAAACCCGCAATCTCATCTTCCAAATCGCGTACCTCTTCAGGTAAATCTCCTCGTACTTTTTTGATATTATCTAAGGCTGAATCTATTGTTTGAAGCTTTAATAATGCTTCTAACTTTTGGGCAATCGTAGTTTCGGTAGCTGTAGCCATTATTATTGTTACGTTTTGAAAGTATTTAACCTCTCTTTTTCTTAAGCATAACCGACTGGATTAGTCAGGGTTTTGCTTTTCAGAACTGCAAAAGTACTAAAAATATTTGATAAATATTCATGAATCGCTTCCTTTATCATAACTTCTGATTCATAATGTCCGATATCACAAATTAAACATTCATTTTCTGCATCAAAAAACTCGTGATATTTGATATCCGCAGAAATATATGCATCCGCTTTTTGTCTTTTTGCCTCTGAAATTAAAAAACTTCCTGCTCCCCCACATACGGCAACGGTTTCTATTAAATCCTTCTTCGTAGAAGTAAATCGAACCATGGGTAATTCTAAATGTTCTTTCAAATATTGAAGAAAATCCGATGTAGGCAATGCCTTTGGCAAGCTACCAATATATCCTGATCCAACTTCTTTCCATGTATTATCTAAACCTATGATGGAATAAGCAATTTCCTCATAAGGATGAGCTTGATGTAACGCTTGTAAAATACTCGCTTCCAAATGTTGAGGGAATATCATTTCAACCTTTAATTCCTCCACCTGTTCTTCTTGATTAGCTTTCCCCAATGTTGGATTTGCTGAATCCGAAGGGGTAAATCGACCCAAGCCTGCACTTTGAAAACTACAAGAAGAATATTCTCCGATATTACCTGCACCCGCCTGATGTAAGGCGGTCCTTACCGCTTCTTCGTGACTTTTTGGAACATAATAAATTAAATTTTTCAATGCTCCCTGAAAAGGCTTGAGTATGCGACCATTTTGAATACCCAAT
>JBJTNH010000064.1:0-10870 GCA_046073945.1 Aquirufa sp.
AGAAGAAATAAAGCAGTAGCAAATAACAAAGTAGCTGCTATCAAAATTTTAAAACAACGTCCAATTATCAAGTTGGTAGATGTTGAAGAAATTAAAGCAAGTTTTGCTAAATAATTTTACTTCTATTTTGTGAAAAACCGGCAATGTCCGGTTTTTTTTATTGCTAAAAATTAAGTAAAATTGTTTTTGATTTAACAAAATTGATATGAAAAACTACGTAAAATTATTAAGCTTAGCAGCGATCTCAACCTTCTCTGCTCCTTTATTTGCACAAGATCATCGTAATGTTGTGGAAAACCCTACTAAACCTGATGTAACTGAATTTTGGGATCCAGAAGTTCGTTTGGTGACTCCAGGCAATGTTCCCTCTGATGCGATCATTTTGTTTGATGGTAAAACATTAGATAATTGGGAAACGGTAAAAGATGGTAGTCCAGCAAAGTGGAAAGTTGAAGATGGTAAAATGACGGTTGTAAAAGGAGCTGGAAATATATCCACCAAACAAAAATTTACAGATTATCAATTGCACATTGAGTGGCAATCACCTATTGAAGGTGATAATTTAAAAAGTCAAGGAAAAGGTAATTCAGGTATATTCATGCAAGGTATGTATGAAGTACAAGTGTTAAATTCTTACCAAAACAGATCTTACAGAAATGGTCAGGCTGGAAGTATTTATAAGCAAACGGCTCCTTTGGTTAATGCGACTTCTAAAATGGGTGATTGGAATGTATATGATATAATTTATACAGCCCCTAGATTTACAATTAATGGAGGTATTGATACTCCAGCTTATGTAACTGTTATTCACAATGGAATAGTGGTACAAAATCATACAAAAATTCAAGGTACAACGGAATATATAGGTCAGCCGAAAAATCCAGTACATGGTCCAGGTCCTATCAGTTTACAAGATCATGGAAATCCAGTTAGTTTCCGTAATATTTGGATTCGTGAGATGTAATTCTTTTTAAATTTATTTAAAGGAAGGTTTTTAATAATGAAAAACCTTCCTTTTTTTTGTTTTATGAAAAATCTAATCAGTTGGGTATTAAGAAATATTCCAAGAAAATACATTCAGTTAGTTGCTCATCAATTTTTAAAAACATATTCTATTTTTTTAAAAGGAGATAAAGTTTATTGCCCAGTTTGTGACAATCATTTTTCAAAATTTTTGCCTTATGGGCGGTTAAATCCTAGGGAAAACGCATTGTGTCCATCTTGTTTAACTTTAGAAAGACATCGCTTGATGTATTTATTTTTAAAGCAAGAAACTACTTTTTTTACTTCTCAACCTAAATTATTGCACGTTGCCCCTGAGTATTGCTTCATTGACCGATTTGAGAAATTGTTGGGAGAAAATTATATTACCGCAGACATTGAGTCTCCCCTAGCCAAGGTGAAAATGGATTTACATCATATCCCATTTGAAGATAATTCATTTGATGTTGTTTTTTGTAATCATGTCTTGGAACATGTTACCGACGATTTTCAATGTATGCGAGAAATTCGAAGAGTATTGAAACCGACTGGATTTGCTTTGATGCAAAGCCCACAGCGGTACGATTTGGAAACTACTTACGAGGATGCAAGTATAACAGATCCCAAACAACGAGAAATTCATTTTTTACAAGATGATCATCTTCGAATTTATGGAAGAGATTTTGGAAAACAACTAGAAAAAGCGGGTTTTACAATCAAGGAGGTTAATTTGATTGAAAAACTTGGAATAGAAGAAAGTAAAAAAATGGGCCTCCCTTTAAACGAAGTTATTTATTTAGCTACCAAATAATTATGAGATACGATCAGTTTGATTCCAATTTATTTGTTAAAAATAGAAACAAATTATATCAATTATTACCTCAAAAGTCAATTGTTATCATTAGTTCTAATGACATCATGCCAACCAATGCGGATGGTACGATGGGATTTAGACAAAACAGCGATTTATTCTATCTTTCAGGTTTAGATCAAGAAGAGTCTTTGTTAATCTTATATCCAGATGCACCTGAATCGCATCTTAAAGAAATTGCTTTTGTAAGAGAAACTTCTGAATTGATTTCTATTTGGGAGGGTCATAAATTAACAAAATCACAGGCTACTGAAATTTCAGGTATACAAAATATTCAGTGGACAAGTAATTTTCATGCAATTTTAAAGACACTCATTTATTCAGCAGAAAATGTATTTATGTTGAGTAATGAGCACATGAGAAATAGCTCAGAAGTTGAAACTCAAAATGTTCGTTTGATCAATCAAATCAAACAAGAATTTCCTTTACATTCTATCCAAAGGTTAGCACCATTGATGAATTCCATTCGAATGGTAAAAGAATTGGAAGAAATAAAAGCATTGGAACAAGCAGTTCAAATTACGAATCAAGGTTTTAGAAGAATTTTGAATTATGTAAAGCCGGGTGTTTTTGAATATGAAATTGAAGCAGAGTTCATTCATGAATTTATCAAAAACAAATCGGGTGGCTTTGCCTATACTCCTATTATTGCATCTGGAGCGAATGCATGTATATTACATTATATCGAAAATGAAAGAGAATGTAAATCGGGTGATTTACTCTTATTAGATGTAGGGGCTTCCTATGGGAATTACAATGCTGACATGACGAGGACAATTCCTGTGAATGGCCGTTTTACACCTAGACAAAAAGAAGTTTATTTAGCTGTTCTTGATGTATTAAAATTTTCTTCAGATTTAATGAAACCTGGAATTTATTGGGTTGATTATCAAAAAGAAGTTGAAAAATTCATGGAAGGTAAATTAATAGATCTTGGATTTTTTACAAGACAAGATGTTAAAAATCAGGATGTTAATAGCCCTTTGTTCAAAAAATACTTTATGCATGGAGTAGCCCATCATTTAGGTTTAGATGTGCATGATGTTTGGGATAAATATGCTCCTTTTCAGGCTGGTATGGTTTTAACATGCGAACCTGGCATCTATATTCGTGAGGAAGGTTTAGGGGTTCGTTTGGAAAATAACTTATTGATAACAGAAAACGGAACGATTAATTTAATGAAAGATATTCCTTTGGAATTGGAGGAGATTGAAGATTTAATGAATTCATAAAAGCAATGATTCAAGAAGAGCTATCTATTTTATTATTTTTAATTGTTTTAATCGCTGTCATATTTTATTTGTCAAGCTTACCTTTTAAAATTAGTAAAATAGTATTTCAAGCCATTCCACCACTTTTGTTTTGTTATTTTTTGCCATCTTTCATGGTTGAAATAGGGATCATTGATTCCTCTAAAAGTGATTTAAATACAAGTTTATCAAAGGTATTATTACCTTTTTGTATTTTTTATTTCACATTGGGTTTGCCATTGAAGAAATTGAAGTCGATAGGGAAAAACTTTTTAATAGTATTTCTTGCAGGTTCTTTGGGAGTAATTATCGGTGGCCCGATCGCTTTATTCGTCAGTCATTCATTTTTTCCTGAATCTTTTAATTCTGAGAGCTACCGAGGAATGAGTACTATTGCAGGTTCTTGGATTGGAGGAACTACCAATCAAATGGCTTTGAACTCGATTTTTACTCCAAATGCTGATGAGTTTGCTAAAGCTGTCACTGTAGACGTTTTTTTTGGTGAAATTTGGCTGACAATGTTATTATTATTAATTCCATTTCAATCAAAAATTAATAATTATATCGGAAGTAAAGTTAATCTTGAATCGGAATTTAATTCCATTGAAGAAAGCTCACATTCCAAAGACCTGAATTTTATTCATGTATTTTATATTTTAGGTTTAGGCTTATTTATGTCTCAATTGAGTATTTATTTAGGTGCAACGCTTCAAGAATATTTGAGTTCTTTGTTGGGAAAATCACCAGCTTTGGAATTTTTAAACAAAAGTTTTTGGACTTTTTTAATTAGTACAATTTTAGGATTAAGCCTTGGTTTAACGAGGGTTCATCGTACATATGAAATGGGTGGAGACGTTTTTTCAAGCATTTTCTTGTACATAATTATTGCATCGATAGGTTTAAAAATCTCTTTAGGACATTTATTCTCTACTCCTATTTTATTATTCACAGGATTTATATGGATTAGCATTCATGGATTAGCTATCTTTGTGGTTGGAAAATTAACTAAGTCGCCCTATCATTATATGGCGATTGCCTCTCAAGCAAACGTGGGAGGAATAGCTTCCGCCTCTGTTATTTCTACTGCAATTTCACCTAAATTGACTCCTTTCGGTGTTATTTTAGCTTTATTGGGATACGCAATTGGGACTTATGGAGGATATTTATCTGCCTTATTAATGAAATTGATTAGCATAAATTATTAGTTTATAAATTACTGAATGAAACATCTTAGGAATTTTTGTATTATTGCCCATATTGATCATGGTAAAAGTACCTTAGCGGATCGATTAATTGAGTTCACCAATACTGTTCAAAAACGGGATATGATGAACCAATTATTGGATGATATGGATTTGGAGAGAGAAAGAGGGATTACGATTAAATCGCATGCCATTCAAATGACTTATCCAAAAGATGGAATTGATTATACATTTAATTTAATTGATACTCCTGGTCACGTTGACTTTTCTTATGAGGTTTCAAGGTCGATTGCTGCTTGTGAAGGAGCATTATTGATTGTAGATGCTTCACAAGGTATTGAGGCACAGACAATTTCTAACCTTTACTTGGCCATCAATCACGATCTGGAAATCATTCCTGTATTGAATAAAATTGATTTACCAGGTGCGATGCCTGAAGAAGTATCTGATCAGATTATTGATTTAATTGGTTGTAAAAAAGAAGATATCATTCATGCTTCAGGCAAAGAAGGAATAGGTATACAAGATATTTTAGATGCAGTAGTTGAGAGAATACCTGCCCCTAAAGGTAATCCTGACGGCGAATTACAAGCCCTTATTTTTGATTCAACATTTAATTCATACAGAGGAATTGAAGTTATTTTTAGGGTTTATAATGGTGAAATTAAAAAGGGCGATAAAGTAAAGTTCATGAATACTGGCAAAGAGTATTTTGCTGATGAAATTGGTACTTTAGGTTTAGAGCAAATGCCTAAACAGATAATTAAATCCGGAGATGTAGGTTATTTAATTTCAGGTATTAAAGAAGCGAAGGAAGTTAAAGTGGGTGACACCATTACCCATGTAGCAAATCCTTGCCAATCTGCGATTCAAGGTTTTGAAGAGGTTAAACCAATGGTTTTTGCAGGTATTTATCCAGTAGACACAACTGAGTTTGAAGATTTGCGTGATGCTATGGAAAAATTGCAATTAAATGATGCATCTTTAGTTTGGGAACCAGAAACATCCATGGCTCTTGGTTTTGGATTCCGATGTGGGTTTTTAGGCATGTTGCACATGGAAATTGTGCAAGAACGATTGGAGCGAGAATTTAATATGACAGTTATTACAACTGTTCCATCGGTAAAGTTTAAAGTATTAACTACTTCAAATGAGGAAATTTGGGTTTCTGCTCCGAGTGAATTACCGGAAGCCAATTTCATTGATTATATCGAAGAACCTTATATAAAAGCTCAAATTATTACCAAATCTGAATATACAGGAAACATTATGAGTCTTTGTATGGACAAACGTGGTATTCTTAAAAATCAGATTTATTTAACAACAGATCGTGTTGAATTACAATTTGATATGCCATTATCTGAGGTTGTTTTTGACTTTTTTGATAAATTAAAAACTATTTCTAGAGGGTATGCTTCTTTGGATTATGAATTCAAAGGATATGAAGAAGGTGAAATGGTGAAGTTGGATATTATGTTGAATGGTGAAAAGGTAGATGCACTTTCTGCAATTGTTCATAGAGATAAGGCTTATGAATGGGGTAAGAGATTGTGTGAAAAATTAAGAGAATTATTACCTAGACAGCAATTTGAAATAGCCATTCAAGCAGCTATTGGTCAAAAAATCATTGCTAGAGAAACAGTTAAAGCATTGAGAAAGGACGTTTTGGCGAAATGCTACGGTGGTGATATTTCCAGAAAACGTAAATTATTGGAAAAACAGAAAAAAGGTAAGAAGCGAATGAGACAAGTTGGTAACGTTGAAATTCCACAAGAAGCATTTATGGCTGTCCTTAAATTAGATTAATACAAATATTTTAGTGAAAATATTTTAAAAACAAGCGTTTAAACCGTAATTTTGAATTTTTAAAAAACAAAAGATGGCTGAAGTAATTAGAATGCCCAAGATGAGTGATACCATGGTTGAAGGTGTTATCGCTAATTGGTTGAAAAAAGAAGGAGATGTAATTAAATCTGGTGACATTATCGCTGAAGTTGAAACAGATAAAGCGACCATGGAATTAGAAAATTATGAAGATGGTACTTTATTATATATTGGCGTAAAACAAGGCGAAGCTGTACCTGTTGATGGAATTATTGCTGTTGTTGGTACTCCTGGTGAAGATTATTCTTCATTATTAAGCCCAAGTTCATCAAATACTGCCGCTCCATTGGCTGAAACAATAGCTCCAATAGAAAATGCTGCGGTTGAGGCTACTCCAGTAATTGATAATACTCCAGCGGTTGATTTAAGTAGTATTCCTGCTAAGGTGGTTAGAATGCCTAAGATGAGTGATACTATGGTGGAAGGTGTCATTGCTAAATGGTTAAAGAAAGTTGGGGATGTGGTTAAATCGGGTGATATCATTGCAGAAGTAGAGACTGATAAAGCAACCATGGAATTAGAGAACTATGAAGATGGTACTTTATTATACATCGGTGCAAAAGAAGGCGAAGGAGTTATTGTTGATGGAATAATTGCGATAGTTGGAGAGCCAGGTACTGATTTCCAACCTTTATTGCAAGTTGCTGCACCTAAAGCTGTCGCTCCGGTTGCAAGTCCTGCTGTAAATTCTGCACCTGCACCAGTTGTAGCTGTTAAAGAAGAGAAACAAAGTGCACCAGTTGCAAAAGAGGCATCTAAACCTGGTGCTGAAATCAAAGCATCTCCTCTTGCGAGAGCTTTAGCTAAAGAAAAAGGTTATAATTTAAATTGGATTACAGGAACTGGTGAAGGAGGAAGAATAACTAAAGCTGATATAGAAGACTACAATCCAAATTCAGGTGGTGGAGCCATGGGAACATTCGTTTCAGGTACCGAAAGTTTTGAGGATATTCCAAATAGTCAGATGCGTAAGACTATCGCACGTAGATTATCAGAATCGAAGTTTAGTGCACCAGAGTTTTATTTGACAATGGAGATCAATATGGATAAAGCCATTGAAGCACGTAAAACGTTAGTTGAAGCATTACCTGTAAAAATATCTTTCAATGATATGGTGATTAAAGCTACAGCTTTGTCTTTAGCTAAGCATCCGAAAGTTAATTCATACTGGATGGAAGATCGAATTAGGGTAAATAAACATGTGCATATTGGTATGGCTGTTGCTGTAGAGGATGGTTTATTAGTACCTGTTATTCGTTTTGCCAACGAAAAATCCATCGCTCAGATTTCTGCAGAGGCAAAGGATTTAGGAGGAAAAGCAAAATCAAAGCAGTTACAACCTAAAGATTGGGAAGGAAATACATTTACTGTTAGTAATTTAGGAATGTTTGGTATAGATCAATTTACTTCAATCATTAATTCTCCAGAATCATGTATTTTGGCTGTGGGTGGAATTAAAGAAACAGTTGGAGTCAAAAACGGTCAGTTTTATGCGACAAATATTATGAAGTTAACGCTTACTTGTGACCATCGAGTTGTGGATGGTGCCACTGGAGCAGCTTTTCTTCAGACTTTAAAACAATATTTAGAGGATCCTCTAAAAATGTTTATCTAACATTTTTTCAGCAAGCCTCGGAAGACATTTCGAGGCTTGATTTTTATTTTAAGAATTATGAGTGCAGAAAATATACGTATTGCCGTTCAAAAATCAGGAAGGTTAAGTGATGACTCTTTAAAATTATTTAAGGAGTGTGGAATTAAATTTGAATCGGGTAGTTCTAAATTAAGAACTGTTTCAAGCAATTTTCCTATTGAATTTTTATTTCTTAGGGATGATGATATTCCTGGTTACGTAGAAGATGGAGTAGCAGATTTGGGTGTAATCGGCCTAAATGTTTTGATGGAAAACAAAAAACAAGTCGACATCGTCAAAGAATTAGGTTTTTCAAAATGTCGTTTGTCTTTAGCAATTCCAAGAAATGAGGTATATACGGGCTTAGAATTTTTTCAAGGAAAGAGTATAGCTACCTCCTACCCTAATTTGACGAATGAGTTTTTATTATCTCATGGTGTTAAAGCTGAAACTCATGAAATTTCAGGATCAGTAGAAATTGCACCAAGTATCGGTTTGGCTGAAGGAATTTGTGATATCGTATCCACAGGTGGGACATTATTGAGCAATGGATTAAAGGAAGTTGCTGAAGTTTATAAAAGTCAAGCTGCTTTAATTGCCAATCAAAAGCTCTCTGCAGAAAAAAAAGAGATTTTAGCTAAATTATTATTTAGAATTGACTCCGTTCAAAGGGGACAGAATGCTAAATATGTCGTTTTAAATACCAAAGAAGAAAATGTATCAAACATCATTTCTTTGTTACCAGGAATGAAATCGCCTTCCATTTTACCATTAGCCGAAAAAGGATGGGTTTCTATGCATTCTGTCATTTCAGAAAATGATTTTTGGGATATCATAGATAAACTAAGAAACGCAGGTGCGGAAGGAATTTTAGTATTACCGATTGAAAAAATGATTCTATAATATGTTAAATCAAATAAATTATCCTACTAAAGATGAGTATGATTCGATTTGTCAAAGACCCAAATTGGATGCTAAGTCATTGGATGACTTAATTGAAAATATTTTTAATACTGTTCAATCTAAAAAAGATCAAGGCTTAAAGGAACTTACTTTAGAATTTGATAAAAGAGAGATTAACGAAATATGTTATTCAAGTAGTGAAATAGATCGTTTGGCGACTAATATCAGTTCTGAATTAAAATCGGCGATTGAAGTTGCGTATCAAAATATATACAAATTTCACGAAGCTCAAATATTCGAGGAAAAAAGAGTTGAAACGACTGCTGGTGTTGTATGCTGGCAAAAATCTAGTCCTATTGAAAAAGTAGGAATTTATATTCCAGGTGGTACAGCTCCTCTATTTTCAACAATTTTAATGTTGGCTATTCCTGCCAAAATTGCTGGTTGTAAAGAAATTGTATTATGTACACCAGCTCAACATCCTGCTATATTTTTTGCAGCTAAATTGTGTGGTGTGACCAAGATTTGTCAAGTTGGTGGTGCACAAGCGATTGCTGCCTTGGCTTTAGGAACAGAATCAATTCCTGCAGTCTATAAAATATTTGGTCCAGGAAATCAATATGTAACCGCTGCTAAAATGTATGCTAATCGCAAAGGAATTGCTATAGATATGCCTGCAGGACCTTCAGAAGTGGCCATTTATGCAGATGAATCATCAGTACCTGCTTATATCGCGGCAGATTTACTTTCACAAGCGGAACATGGAATTGACTCCCAAGTATTTTTAGTTTCCAATAAAATAGAGATTATTGAACAAACGAATAAGGAATTGGAGCTTCAATTGGCCCAATTAAATAGAAAAGACTTTGTTGAAAAATCCTTATTAAATTCAAAGGCTATTTTGGTACATAATCGCTCAGAAGCCATTGAATTATTAAATGAATATGGTGCAGAACATCTGATATTATCTTGTTCAGATTCGGAAGAATTTAGTGATCATATAATCAATGCGGGTTCTATATTTTTAGGAAATTACACTCCAGAAGCAGCAGGTGACTATTCTTCTGGAACTAATCATACACTTCCTACCAATGGATTTGCAAAAGCTTATTCGGGAGTTAATTTGGATAGTTTTATTAAGAAAATCACTTTACAATCTATTACCAAAGAAGGTTTACAAAATTTAAGTTCAAGTATTATAGAAATGGCAAAAGCTGAATCTTTGGATGCTCATGCGAATGCTGTTCAAATTAGATTAAATTAAAATGGATTATCAATCTATCATATTACCTCACATTTGGAACTTAAAGCCTTATTCTTCTGCTAGAGATGAATTCAAAGGCAATGAAGGTATTTTCTTAGATGCTAATGAGAATCCTATAGGGTCACCTTTGGCTGAAAATTGGAATCGCTATCCTGATCCATTACAATTAGAAATAAAAGAGCAATTAGCAGAAATAAAAAATTGTGAAACCAATCAGATATTTTTAGGAAATGGATCTGATGAGGCAATTGATTTATTGATTCGAATGACTTGTGAGGCCTTAAAGCATTCGGCTATTATCTGCCCTCCTACTTATGGAATGTATGAAGTTTCAGCATCCATCAATAATATTCATTTAATTAAAGTTAATCTAACGAAAGATTATCAATTAGATGTTAATCAAATTTTAGCATCTATTAATTCAACAACAAAGTTGATTTTTATATGTTCACCAAATAATCCGACAGGGAATAAGATTAATAGATCTGATATTTACACTGTATTAAAGGCATTTCAGTCAGGATTTGTCATTATTGATGAGGCATACATTGATTTTTCAGATGAGCCTAGTTTTATCCATGAGCTTGCTAACTATCCGAATCTAATTGTATTACAAACACTTTCAAAAGCATACGGTTTAGCATCTCTTCGTTTAGGAATGGCTTTTACTAATCCTATGATAATCAATATTTTGAACAAAATTAAACCACCTTATAATATTGGTGGTGCAACTCAGAAATTAGTATTAGAAGCATTAAGAAATAAGGATTTTTTATCAAAATCAATCCGTGAAATCTTAAGTGCAAAAAATGAATTAATTTCAAATTTGATTAAATTTAATTTTGTAAAAGGTATTGTTCCATCCAATGCCAATTTTATTTT
>JBJTNH010000065.1:0-7921 GCA_046073945.1 Aquirufa sp.
CTAATAACTAAACACTAATAACTAAACACTAATAACTAAACACTAATAACTAAACACTAATAACTAATAACTAAATATTTCTTCCCTTATACTTCATAATTCACAATTCTTTACTATTTTTGCACCGTAATTTTTACAAAAAAGAAAATGAAATCAAAATCTTTACTTCCTGTTTTAGCGATTGCATTGCTTGCATCGTCATGTGATTATCAAAAGAACAACCGTATCAAGCAAAAAGATTTGAACGAAGGAAATGAATACGTTTATGGTGTTCACCCAGACAGCGCAGCGGCTCAAACAAAATTAAAATACGATGCTAAACCAGAATTAGAGGTGAAAGCAAATGAAATCCGCGCTAAGTTATTCAACGGACAAGAAATCAGTAAAGGAAATTAATCCTTATCAATGATAGTTTTTTAAAAGCCGACTATGTCGGCTTTTTTTATGCATTTTAATTACTGTAATATTGTACTTGGTGAGCTTTGTGGTAAAAAATAAAGATTAGGTAAACACAAAGTACACGGAGACCTAAAATAAATACTCCTTCAAAAAAGTTAATTGATAAATAATCAACGTATAAACAGAGGACCAAATAAGGCCAGAAATCGCCATAAAAAATAAGATTCTTGGCAAAGGCACTTTGAATGATAAGGATAATAAACTTCCACCAATGGGAGTAAAAATCAAAGGTGTTAAAGCTGCGATGCCTTTGATACCAAATTTTTGCCAAATGCCTACTGCATAGCGTGCTCTTTTAGAAAAAATCAAGGGCTTCGTCTTCCGAAAACTAGCAATCCAATTCACCAAAAACTTGCCTATCGAAACGATAATAATGACCGTCAACATGAATCCAATCCATGAAGACAATAACGTTTCATACCAAGTTAAACCCAAACTAAAGCCCGTGATGGGGCCTGCAATATACTTGAAAGCTGTTGCCAGCATTACGGCAAAATATTTTCCAAAGGGCATTATTGATTGGATTTATAGGCGGCGACCCCCTTATTTAGGAAATCAACAAAATGAGCAACATCTAAGTCGAATGCCACAGGCGTTTGCAGAGGTTGTTGATCCTTTCTTGGGTCCATCAACACATAATGCGGCTGAGCATTGGAATTAAATCGGGTAATTTGAAAGTCCAAATTCTGATCTCCTAAGGTTTTCTTTTCTTGTCCATCTTCTTTAGACACATACCATTTTTCTTTAGGCAATTCCGTTTTATCATCGCAATACAAGGCTACCACCACATATTCCTCTTTCAAAATAGCTAATACTTGAGGATCAGACCAGACATTTTCTTCCATCTTACGACAATTCACACAACCATGGCCAGTAAAATCAATGAACATAGGTTTACCTACCTTGGTAGCATAAGCTTTTGCCTCCTCATAATCAAAAAAGCCATCGAGGCCCAATGGTAATTTTAAAAAATCGCCATATTTAACTGCAGAATTTGATTTTTCAGACACGCTTGTTTCTCCTGAACCTCCTTTAAAATCTTGCGTTCCCATAGGAGGCAACCAACCAGAAAGTCCTTTCAAAGGTGCTCCCCACATGCCTGGAACCAAATAAATCACAAAAGCCAAAACGGCAGTCGCAAACAAAGTTCTTGGCACCGATAATTTGCCAGCTGGTCCATCATGCGGCAATGAAATTTTTCCAAAAAGGTACAAAGTCAAAGCTCCAAAAATGGCAATCCAAATCGCCAAGAATATTTCACGATCCAACAAATGCCAATGATAAACCTGATCTGCAACACTTAAAAATTTGAATGCCAAAGCAATTTCCAAGAATCCCAGCACAACTTTGACTTCATTCATCCAATTACCAGATTTGGGTAATTTTTTCATGAAGCCTGGAAATACAGCGAATAGTGTAAATGGAATAGCAAAGGCCAAAGAGAAACCAAGCATTCCAACAATGGGTTTTACAAAAGCGCCTTGGGAAGCGGCAATCAAAATAGATCCTGCTAGAGGTCCAGTACATGAGAACGAAACCAAAACCAAGGTAAATGCCATAAAAAACACACCAATAATACCGCCTTTATCAGATTTAGCATCTACATTATTGACTAAATTGGAAGGTAAGACAATTTCAAATGCTCCTAAAAAAGAAATTCCAAAAAAGATAAATATGATAAAGAATAACATATTCGGAATCCAATGTGTACTCAAGAAATTGGCAAAACTAGCGCCGGCAAAAAAGGCAAGTATGGTTCCAAAAAACACATAAATCAACACGATAAATGCTCCATATAAAAATGCTAATCCCTTCCCTCCTTTTTGTTTAGTAAAAAAACTAACCGTCATAGGTATCAATGGATATACACATGGCGTTAATAATGCCAAAAAACCAGCCCCTAGGGCGATAAAGAAAAAAGAAAACAAGGATTCTTCAGCAGGTGTTTCAAGACCTTCAGCCTTCTTAACAGTTGCTACTTCAGGTTTTGAGATGACCGAGTCAGTTACACTAGCAACCTGCGAGGTACTCGTTGCTTCTACAGGCTCTTCGGCTGGCGTGGAACTTGCTGACTCCTTAGATAAAGACTCGCTTTGACTACTTATTTGAAAAGGTCCTTTGATAGGAACACATAAACCCGATTCATTGGAACAAGACTGAGAATCATAAATTCCTTCTATTTTCCAATTAGGTGCTACAATTTTGATTTTTTGACGAAATTCCGCTTTTTCAGTAAAATAGGTGTAAGTGCCATTCCAAATCTCTGCGTCAAACTTTGAATGAGGATTAATTGGCTTTAAATCGCCGATTGTTTCTATTCCTTGATTGGGCTTAAAAGTAACTGTGGTAACCACAGGCCCTAAATCTTTATCGAAATCAGATGAATATAAATACCATCCCGGTTGAATCGCTACTTTGAAAATAACTTCCGCTTGTTGACCAACTTTTGGATTTTCGGGTTTTAAAGTCCAAGACCACTTGGCAGGAGTGATTTTTTGAGCCATCAAAGGCAAATTCAATAGCATCAAAAATAAAAGGAGTATATGCTTCAATTTCATAAGAAGGGTCAGATTGTTACCAAATAGGTAATTATTTTTATTAAAAATAAGTTCAAATTTAGCTTTTAGAAAAATAGAAATCTGTATTAGTCGATAAATTTTTCTATTTCGGATATAAAATCGTATTTTTGCGCTCTTTAAACGTATCCAAAGAACATTTATTATACATGGCTGCCAGCACATTCCCAACCCAACGCGACAAAGAAATTTTTGACTTGATCAACCAAGAGGCACATCGCCAAGAATTTGGTATTGAGTTAATTGCCTCAGAAAACTTCACATCTCCACAGGTGATGGAAGCACAAGGTAGTGTTTTAACCAATAAATATGCTGAAGGACTTCCAGGCAAGCGTTATTACGGCGGTTGCGAGGTAGTGGATGAGGTGGAAACTTTAGCCATTGAGCGCGCAAAACAATTGTTTGGTGCTACTTGGGCAAACGTTCAACCGCACTCAGGAGCACAAGCCAATGCAGCAGTGTTTTTATCTTTCTTAAATCCTGGTGACAAAATTTTAGGATTTGATTTATCACACGGTGGACACCTTTCACACGGATCTCCAGTCAATTTTTCAGGTAAATATTTCCAAGCATTCTTCTACGGGGTAGAAAAAGAAACGGGATTGATCGATTGGGATAAAGTAGAGGCGACAGCTTTGAAAGAAAAACCAAGATTGATTATTTGTGGTGCATCTGCTTATTCAAGAGATTGGGATTATGCTCGTTTAAGAAACATTGCAGACCAAGTTGGAGCCATTTTATTGGCAGATATTTCTCATCCATCAGCTTTGATTGCAAAAGGTTTATTGAACAATCCGATGCAACATTGTCATATAGTAACGACTACAACCCATAAAACTTTGCGTGGACCACGTGGTGGTTTGATCATGATGGGGAACGATTTCGAAAATCCGTTTGGCTTCAAAACCTTAAAAGGAGAATTAAAAATGATGTCAGCTTGCTTGGATGGCGCTGTTTTCCCTGGAACACAAGGCGGACCTTTGGAGCATGTCATTGCAGCTAAGGCAATTGCGTTTGGAGAGGCATTGACCCCGACATTCGAAGCTTACGCGAAACAAGTTCAAGTAAATGCACAAGCAATGGCGAAGGCGTTTTTATCGAAAGGTTATGAAATCATTTCTGGCGGAACAGATAATCACTTGATGTTGATCGACTTACGTCCAAAAGGATTAAGTGGAAAATTAGCAGAAAATACCTTGATTAAAGCCGACATCACGATTAATAAAAATATGGTTCCATTTGACGACAAGTCGCCATTTGTTACCTCTGGAATGCGCGTAGGTACTGCTGCAATGACTACTCGTGGATTAAAAGAATCAGAAATGGTTCAAATTGTGGATTTGGTAGACAAAGCCTTAATGAATCACGAAAATGAAGCAGTATTGAGTCAAATTAAAGGTGAAGTAAATGAGTGGATGAAGCAATTCCCACTTTATTAATTATAAAAAAACAAAATGAGTTTAGATCAAGATTGGGAAGAAAATTCAAGTGAGAATGAGGACAAGGACGGCACTGAGATGTCGTTTATGGATCATTTAGAAGAGTTACGTTGGCACATCATTCGTTCCTTAGCGTCGATTGTTGTATTCACGGTTACTGCTTGGATTTTCCGAAACGAAATTTTTGGCATCATAATCATGGGGCCTACGAAAGTAGATTTCTACACCAATCAATTGCTTTGTAGAGTTGCCGATTACACAGGTATGACGAGTCTGTGCATGCAACAAGCTGATTTTATTCTTCAAAGCAGAGAAGTATCTGGTCAATTCATGATGGCCTTGACTCAGTCAGTCATTGTGGGTTTACTATTTGCCTTCCCTTATGCCTTTTTTGAAGTTTGGCGATTCATCAAACCTGGTTTAAAGAACAAAGAATTAAAAGCAGCGAGAGGAGCGGTTTTCTGGGTTTCTTTGTTATTTTTCACAGGTGTATCTTTTGGCTATTTTGTGGTTGCGCCTATGGCCATCAACTTTTTGGCTAATTTCAAATTGGATCCATCTATTCAAAACCAATTTGATATCAACGATTACATTTCGCTATTGTCGATGTTGACCTTAGCTTGTGGATTGACTTTCCAATTACCGATGGTGGCATACGTACTTTCACAAGTAGGCATTCTAACGCCATCATTCATGCGAGAATACAGAAGACATGCCTTAATTGTTATTTTGGTCTTGGCGGCTGTAATCACACCTTCACCCGATATCATTTCTCAAATGCTGGTAGCTGTTCCATTGTTTGGACTGTATGAAATCAGCATCTTTGTTTCGGCAGGTGTATTGCGTAGAAAAATGAGAGAAGAAGAAGCGGATTCTTAATCGAATTCTTTAAAAAACAACAATGAATTACCTTTCGGCAGAGAATGTTTCACGCAATTTGGGCGAAAGATGGGTATTTAAAAACCTATTTTTCGGTTTACAAAAAGGTGAAAAAGTGGCCTTAATTGGCAAAAATGGAACAGGCAAAACCACTTTAATGGAGACATTGATGGGGATGCAAAGTCCAGATGAAGGAAAAATCTCTATCCGCAAAGGAATTCGAGTAGGATATCTTCCTCAAAATCCTGATTTCAATGAAAATGAGGAAGTATTGAATTACCTCTTTTCAGATGATTTACCCAGTGCAGTAGCCATCAAATATTACGAAAAAGCCATGATTTCGGGAGATCCGAAAGAATTAGAAGAGGCCTTTTCTTTGATGGAGGCAAATAATGCTTGGGATTATGAAGCAAGAGCGAAGCAAATTATTTCACGTTTAGGTATTCCTGATGGTGAACAAAAGGTTTCTACGCTTTCTGGGGGACAAAAAAAACGCTTGGCATTGGCCAAATTATTGATTGAAAGTCCAGACATCATGATTTTGGATGAACCGACCAACCACTTGGACATTGAGACCATTGAGTGGTTAGAGGGAATTTTATCAGGCCCCAATGTGACCGTTTTAGTTGTATCACACGATAGGTACTTTTTGGACAAAATTTGCAACAAAATGTTTGAACTGGCAGACGGTTCATTATATACTTACGAAGGCAATTATGCTTATTTTTTGGAAAAGAAAGCAGAGCGTGAGGCTTCCGAGGCGAGTAGTATTTCCAAAGCAAAAAATCTTTATCGCAAGGAATTAGAATGGATGCGCAAGCAACCCAAAGCAAGAGGAACGAAAGCGCAATATCGAATTGATGCCTTTCATGAAACTGAAGAGAAAGCTAATAAGAAGATAGATGATAGCAAACTAGAATTGAACATACAGATGTCCAGACTAGGTAATAAAATCATTGAAATCAATCATTTAAAGAAGGCTTGGGGAGATAAGAAAATCGTCAATGATTTCACGTATACATTTAAGAAAAAAGATCGAATAGGCATTGTTGGAAAAAATGGAGCCGGTAAAACGACCTTTTTGCAATTATTAACAGGCAATGAGCAACCCGATTCGGGAACGATTGATCCAGGAGAAACTTTAGTGATTGGCTATTATACTCAATTACCCTTTGAGTTTAGACCAGAACAAAGGGTCATTGACACGATCACGGAAATAGCCGAAGTGATTCCTTACGGAAAAAATGAAAGTTTAACACCGAGTCAATTTTTGAGCAAATTTTTATTCCCAACTGCTCAACAATATACGCCCGTTTCGAAATTATCCGGAGGAGAAAAGAAGCGATTGCAATTGATGAAAGTATTGGTCAAGAATCCAAATTTCTTGATTTTGGATGAGCCAACCAACGATTTGGACTTAGATACCTTACAGTTATTGGAAGACTTTTTGAGTGAATTCCAAGGCTGTTTATTATTGGTTTCTCACGACAGATACTTCATGGATAATTTAGTGGATCAATTGATCTTGGTGGAAGGCGAAGGAGAAGTGAATTTCTTTAATGGAAATTATACGGATTATCGTTTGGCATTAGAGAACAAAGAAAAAGAACCTGAAGTCAAAGTGGCAAAAGTGAATCCAGCCATTACTGAGGCACCAGCTATTCAGGCAAGTTCAAGCACAAAAAAATTATCTTTCAAAGAGCAAAAAGAGTTTGAGGAATTGGAAAAGGAAATGGCCGATTTGGAATTGAAGAAAGAGGCATTCATTGAAAAATTAAATGCGGGATCAGAAGATTTTCAAGAATTAGCCAAGTGGGCCCAAGAAATTGAAAAAATCAAAAACACCTTAGAAGAAAAAGAATTAAGGTGGTTAGAACTTTCGATGTAATCAAATAAACTTTGTGAACTTAGTGTTAAAAAAAATACGTTAAACTAACCATTAATCATGAACAATTTTATTGACTTTGCAATTTCGCTATTTACAGGTGTGACCACTGGGGTAGTCGCATCCTATTTTTTCTTAAAATATTTTTTAAGTACGAAAAAGCCTGATATTGTTATATCTGATTATATCAGTAAACAGGTCGTCAAAGAGGAAACTAGTTATTTACTTAAATTTGTCAATTTAACTGACAGTGAAATTTTCGACATACACATTGAGCTTACTTTTTATAAACCTATTGGTGATTATAACGGAGGGAATTTACTAGGTAATGACATTAAATTAAAAGATAATTTTTTATCTTATTTGCCGAACAATTCAACAAACAATCCACACAATTTACATGCGGTAAGAATTCGTACAACTGAAAATATAGAAGAAATGTGGGATGATTCAAGTTCATTTATCAGACTTTCAATCATAGCAAAACATTCACTGTCAGGGTTTAATAAAGTTTTCAAAAAAGATTTCATTAATAAAGAATGTATTACGGAAAAACGATTTTTATCAGGCAATGATTTGTCAGTGAATTAATCATATTCATTTGTTTTATCAATAATTGCTATTAATTTTACAACAGCTTATCAACCATTCAAATAAAATAATAATATGATGAATTCTGATAT
>JBJTNH010000066.1:0-11394 GCA_046073945.1 Aquirufa sp.
AAACTTTTCTTAGGACGAGACAGAGAAAAGAGAAATCATTTCGACCTTTAGCCTCTTACCTCTTACCTCTTTTATATGATCTTCCCGCTCAAACGAATCAACTCAATTTCTGCTGCTTTAGCGGAGAATTTTGCCTCAATCAATCTTGTTTCGGCTGCCACAGCATTGCGTTGAACTTCTCTTAATTCATAAGAAGTAGCGATTCCAACTTTGAAACGATCAAATGCAATGTCGATGTTTTGTTTGGCAATTGCGTAGTTTTCAGTTTCTAAATTGATCAGATTTAAGGCATTTTCGTAGGATACGAATGCCTTTTCAATCGACGATAATAAATAGTTTTTTAAATCTTCAATTTGTAGCTCAGCAATTTCAGCATTGATCTTTGCATTTTGAATTCGACGCTTTTGGTTACTTCCATCAAAAATATTGATTGTAGCTCTTAATCCGTAATTTAAAATGTCAGAGGAGCCTTTTTCAACCCCAAATCCAGCGCCATTTTTTACTGAATTAAGATTGTATCCAGCAAGTAAGTCGATTTGTGGGTATTGCTGACTTTTTAAATTTTTGATATCAAATTCAGCAACCTTTTTGGCTAAAATAGCCGACATTAAGGTTGGGTTTTGTTGTAAAGCTTGTGCTTTCAGTTCTTCTAAATTGATTTTTGGAAAAAGTTCAATACCTGTGTTAATGGAAACATCTGTCGAATGATCCCTCACTAATAAGGTATTGAATCCAATCTTTGTATTCATTAATGATTGTTCTTGTGCCAACAATGCAGCTTTGTCCTCATTGAAATCTACTTGTGCTGAATAATAATCAACCTTTGAACCTTGGCCCACTTCATAGCGATCTTTCGCTAATTTTAGTCGGTCGTTTGAGATCTCTAAGCCTTTTCTAAAGTTATTAACTCTTAAATTTTGACGAATAATTTCATAATAAGATGTGCTGATTAGCGCGATTAAATTTTCAATAGTCGTTTCAGTTTGCTTGGCACCTAATTTTTGTAATTCAGCAAATCGATCTCTTAAAATAAACATTCCTTTGCCGTCATATAAGGTCCAGGCCATGTTTACACCTGCATTTCCAGAATTAGAATTAACGCCTGATTGTACCAATGGAGGTCTTAATCCCCCAAAAAATTCTTGATCAATTCCTGATACAGTATAGTTTTTTGTCGCGACTCCAGTAATCGTAGGTAAGAATCCCGCATTCCCTAATGTATTGTCATTTTGCGCTTGAATCTCTTTTTTCTTTGAAACCTGAATAGAATAATGGTTTTTTAAACCAAGTTCAATGGCCGATTCCAAGGTTAGATTGGTTTGTGCGGAAATTTGTGCAATAGAAAATAATGATAGACTTATAAAAAGGCCAATTGTTTTGCCTGATAGTTTCATAGGTAATAAAAAATAGATTCTAATTACAAACATACTTAATTTGAATCAATTATTCTTGTCTTTAGCCGATAACTAAGGGTAGTCCATCTGAATTCTGGCTTTCTTTGGGTTATTTTCTATGTTAAATTTCTATTTTTACATTATGAATGAAATGAAAGTTAGTGGTTTGTACATTTATCCCATAAAATCTTTAGGAGCTATTTCTTTGCCTTCCTCTGTTATTGATGAAAAAGGCTTAAAGCATGACCGTCGATTTATGCTCATAGATGAAAATGGAAAGTTTATTTCTCAAAGAACCTTACCAGGCTTAATTCGATTTCATCTTAGTTTTCTTCCCGATCAAAGTGGGATTGAAATACTTGATAAGGTTTCCCATTTACGGAAAAAATTAAGTTTTACCCCCACTTTAGGTAGTTTAATTGATGTTCAAATTTGGGATGATCAAGTGAAGGCTAAATTAGTCGAAGAGGATTTTTCTGATTTTTTTTCTGATTTATTAGAAATGCCTATTCGATTGGCACAATTGGACGAGGAATCTCCTCGAATCATCAAAGATAAATATCAAACGAATGTATCAAATCAAAGTTCATTTGCAGATTCATTGCCCATTTTACTTTTTTCAGAAGCTTCAGTAAATGATTTGGCACAAAAAGTAGGTTCGTTTAGTTTGATGCGTTTTAGGCCCAATATTGTTGTCTCAAATGATGAAGCCTATATAGAAGATACATGGAAAGAGATAAATATAGGTGAGGTAAAATTATTTGGCGCAAAACCTTGTGCTCGATGTAATTTGGTTAATGTAAATCCAAAATCAGGAGTTATTTCCAAGGAGATTTTAAAAGGTCTTAGTGAATATCGCAATTTTGGAGGGAAAGTATATTTTGGCCAACAATTTGTACCAATGACGTTGGGAAATATCAAAATTGGGGATATAATTAGTGTTCAACAAACAAAAAATGCGACTTATTAAGTACTTGCATTTGATTAGTTTAGACGTAGTTGTTGGGGCAATCTTGTATCAACTTTTTGGGAGTCATTTTATTTGTCATACTATTCCTCCCAATTCACATATATTAGGCCTGTTTTTTGCTATTTGGTTGATTTATTTAGTCGATCGTAGAATTGATTTGAAAAAAAATATTCCTCAAGATGAGCGTCACTTTTTTCAATATCAACATCAAAAGTTCATCAATGCAATCATCCTAATTTTAATCGTATTATCTATTATCAATCTATTTTTTCTTCCTTTCTACTTAATTAAAATTGGAGTAGCAATTTTAATAGGAGTGGGTTTTTATTGGTTTATTTGGTGGCGTGGATTATTTAAATATGTTTTAGGTTCTAAAGAGTTTTTTACCGCATTTTTTTACACCTTAGGTATTAGCGCGTCTATATTGTCTAAGACAGGAATTAATGGGGATTTTTGTCTTTTTTTTGTTTTGCTATACCTGTGCGTATTTCAAAATTTAGTTTTATTCAGCAGTTTGGAGGATGAAAAAACGAAAAATTGGAATTTCATTTTAATAGGTATTGAACTAATATTTTTAAGTATTATTGGATGGGTATTTTTTGAAAATGCTGAAATTCGCACGATAGCCTTAATTATTCCTTTTGTCATAACGTTTTGTTTGCAAGTTTGGATTCACTATTTTGCTTATTCGATCCAGCAGAGATGGGTTGGAGAGTTAGCTTTTTTTAGTCCAATAATCTATTTCATCTATGAGTTTTTTTCAAAATAAGGATGCTTACGTCGCATTGAAATACGCGGAGTTTAGAGCATTTGTCTGTGCCAATACCTTGTTTACCATGGCTCTTTTGATGCAAGAAGTCATTGTTTCCTATGAAATTTATAAAATTACTCATAACCCATTAGCACTTGGTTTAATTGGATTAGCTGAGGCCTTGCCCTATATATCTTTGGCTTTATTTGGTGGACATTATGCGGATAATCGAGATAAGAAAAAGATTATGCAGATAAGTTTATTCGTTATCATTCTTGGGTCTGTTTTATTGCTTTATTCAAGTGTGCAATTAACTCAGGCTAGCTCCTCTACACATATTTATATCATTTATTTTGTCATATTTTTAATTGGATTGTCCAAAGGCTTTTTCTCTCCAGCAGCTTCTTCTTTGAATCCATTTTTAGTTCCCAAAGAGGTATTTGCCAATGCTGCTACTTGGAATAGTTCCTTTTGGCAATTGGGTGCTATTTTAGGTCCTGGAGTCGCTGGGTTTCTCTACGCGTATTTAGGTTTAAGTAACTCCTTGTTGACAATCATTTTTTTGTTGATAGGAGTGATGACATCTTTGTTTTTTATTAAAAATAGACCGGTTCCTGCCAAAACAGTTACGCATGAATCTATTTGGCATAGTTTAAAAGAAGGTATTCAATTTGTATTCAAAACTAAAATTATCCTTTATGCCATTTCGTTGGATTTGTTTTCTGTGCTTTTTGGCGGAGTGATCGCTATTTTACCAGTATTTGCGGAGGATATTTTGAAAGTAGGAGCGGAGGGTTTAGGGATTTTGAGAGCAGCTCCATCAATCGGAGCGGTTCTGACTATGGCTTTCATGATTTATTTCCCACCACTAGAAAAAGCTTGGAGGAATTTAATTTTAGCAATCATGGGTTTTGGACTTGCAACCTTGGTTTTTGGTTTATCCACTAATTTTATGGTTTCTGTGGTTGCTTTATTTTTCACCGGTGCCTTCGATTCAGTGAGTGTAGTTATTAGACAAACTATTTTACGTTTTTACACTCCGGATGAAATGCGTGGACGTGTTTCTTCTGTGAATGGTATTTTTGTAAGCTCTTCCAATGAATTGGGGGCTTTTGAATCTGGATTAGCTGCGAAGCTTTTTGGGACAGTCACATCCGTTTTATTAGGTGCGGGAGTGACCTTATTTCTCGTGAGTATTGTTGCTTATACTTCCAAAGAATTATTTAATATTCAGGTGAATAAAAAAATAGCCGAAGATTAAAAATAGAGAAGGAATTAGGTGCGTTTTATTTGCTTTTTTCCTTTAGAAATTGACTGATTTTTTCTCTGTTGTCATTCGCCCATTGAATATCTGTTGGGGAATTTAATTGAGTCAAGTTAAATCCAAAATAACATGGTAAAATCACGATGGAATGTGATTTGGTTTTGTGTACGCCATTTTTGTCAGTAGAGATAATTTCATCTAGTTGGCAATTAATGGTTGAAATAACCCCATCGTCGGTACTCGATTTTGTGGCGGATAATTGATTGATTTTATCAAAGGAGATTTCCCAATTTCCGATTATACTTTCTCCACGAAAATGTAAAATCTTAATTCCTGCTTCATCAACAATCACAAAGGAAATTCGCTTATTGCCTGATTTTTCTGCAAAATAGTCTCCAATCGATTGAAACAGATTTCTCTTAGGTAATTCCGTAATTCCTACTCCGATGGTGTTTTTAGATAAATATGGGCTTAATCCTTGGGCAGATGTTGGTAAGTGGAAACTCATTGATACAATGTTAAATTTAGCGAATTTACAATTTTTGCTTCGATTGGCAATTAATATTAAAGTCTAATTTTTGGTTTAGGGAATTCAAAATGTTTAGTGAATTCTTGAAACCAATGATTTATTTTTTCAAAACTGCTTTTCGATAAAGAATAATAAATGAATTGTCCTTTTTTTTCAGATTGGATTAAATCGGCTTGTTTTAGTAAATCCAAATGATGAGAAATACTCGGTTTTGTCATATCAAATTGTTGTGCAATTTTACCCGCATTCTGAGGGCCTTGAATCAAAAACGTGAGTATTTCTCTTCTCGTTTGGTCATTGAGTGCTTTGAAAATTAATTCCATAATTGCTTAAACGTTTAATTAAGCAAATGTCTAATTAATTTTTGAGAACTCCAAATTAATATCCTTTGTCGGCTTTTCGATAAGCTTCAATTAATTTTATTTCACCTTCTTTTCCTGCATGGAAATTACCATGTTCCATCCCTAAAATACCTTTGAAGTTTTTCTCACGTAAATGTTTGAAGATGTTCGCATAATTCACTTCACCAGTTCCTGGCTCTTTTCTTCCTGGGTTATCCCCAATCTGCATATAACCGATTTCATCCCAACATAAATCCATGTTCTTGATCATATTACCTTCATTTCTTTGCATGTGGTACATATCAAATAAGATTTTACACGACTTGCTACCTACCGCTTTACAAATCATATAAGTTTGATCGGAATATCTTAGAAATAAATCTGGGTTATCGCTCAATGGTTCTAATACCATTGTTAAATTATGCGGCTCAAAAATTTCCGCTGCTCTTTTTAAATTCTCAATGACATGTCCTGTTTGAATTCCCATCGGTAAATCTCTGGTGAAATTACCTGGTACAACTGTCATCCATTTAGCATTGACGCGTTTTGCTGTTTCTACAGATTTACGACATGCGTTTAAGAAAGTCTCTGTCCATTCCTTTTTACCAGTTGTCATGTGTTGTTTATCAAAGAATCCATCGAATTTGACAACAAATACACCCATATCCATACCAAGTTTGGCCAAAAGTTCACCTGCCTTTGTTTGTGTTTCTACACTTCTTCCACCCATTTCATTGTCTTCCAAAGCACGAAAACCCATCTCATGCATGAATCTAAGCTGATCCATTAAATCATCGCCTGCATGATTTTTAAACATTCCAAAGTGCGGAGCATAATTCAAGCTAAAAGGCGCTTGATTTTCTACCAAGTTGTTAGCTTGAGCATTAGTACTCAAACCCGTAGTTAATAAACCACCACTTAATAATTGACTAAATGATCGACGATCCATGTTATTTCTTTTTTAAAGTTGATAAATATTCAATAAGGTCAGTTAAGTCCTTTGTGTTCATTTGATTGGCTAAATCTTCTGGCATTAATGAGTTAGGTAATTGTTTGATTGATTTTAAGGCCGAAGTTTTAAAATTTTGAATGATCCCTCCTGGAATTTTCAATGCTATATCTGTTTCAGTTTTTGAAACAATGATTCCCTGATAGGTTTCACCAGATTTTGTGATTAATTCGAAAGTTTCATAACCAAAACCAATACCAGAATTTGGATAAAATACAGAAATATAAAGTCCCTCTCTCGATAATTTTGAGCCTATTTCTGTTAATTTAGGTCCAAAGTCGATGCCTTCATTAAATATTTGGTGACACATCGAGCATTGATTGACAAAAACCTTCACACCTGCTTTCGCATCTCCTTTCATTTTAATCAATTCATTCAATTCAGGGTGCTTATTTTTGGTGGTTTGACTATTGTTACTGCTTCCTAAATAAGTATTGGCTTCTAAACGAATGGCTTTTCTCCACGTTTTGCTGACACTTTCCACGACCGATGGTATTAAATTTTGAGGAACACTTTTTTCTTTCAAAATTTTCAACACAAAATCTTCTCCATTGGACGAATTTCCAATTCCTGAGGCTGCTTCTCTACGAATGGATAATGAATAGTCTTGATTGAGCATAATTCCGAAAAGCATTTGAATGGATGGAATTGTACCAGTCCATCGAATAGACTCGATGATAGAGCTTTTTCCTTTTTCATCTTGTTTTGGAAATTCGGATTGAATCAATTCAGCTCCACCTTTTAATTTGTAAAGCACTTGACCCACTTTTCTGCTTTGTTTTCTCTGAAGAATAAGTTGAAGTAAATGATTTTTTTCTTCCTCAATTTCATATTTAGTGACTAATTCTAAATATTCATTTTCCGATGTTTTGGGTAATAATGAAATGACTAATTGTTTCGCTTCTTTGTTTTTTTGAATATAGCCAGCATTCAAATGTCGAAGAGTGACTAATTGGCTATTTAAGTCGTTTTTAAATTTGCCAGACATTAATTGAATCAATTTTTGATTTTTCAAATCACTTTTAACGAAATCCAAGGCCCTAAAATATCTCAATTTTTCATTCAAATTTTTATCTGATTCAAGAAAACCAAATAATTGCGGTAAACTTATTTCTGAACGTGATCGCCAAATGATATCTGAAAATCCTTTTGAATTTTGGACATTTTCCAATGCTAAATATTGATTTATCCGTCCATCCCAAATATCATCTGCACCGATACCTAAAGCTTCTAAATACCATCTGTCTTGTCCGTCATGTTGTAAAGCCAATTCCGCCCAAATTTTGTTGGCCTCAGGTTCAGAATTATGTCTTAATGCAATAGCTAACTCTCTTCTAACTTGCGGATTCGCATCTTTGCTTAATTCCCTTGCGATTGGCTTCCATTTGCCAAAAGTTAATTGTTTGGCAGCTCTGATGGCCATCATTCGGATTTCAGGGATTGAATCCTTACTTGCTTCTGTTATGATAGTAGAGTTGTTACTCATTCGGTTGATTAGCCAAAAGGCTCTTGCACGTATGCGTGGATTCGCATGATGATAAAATACGCTTTTTAGTTTATTCAAAGCTTCCGTTCCACCTTTAACCAATCGGTTGAAAGCTAAATACCTTCTAGACAGGTTGGGATTTTCTAGTTCCTGTAAAGCCGCATCAATATTTGATAGATTGATTTTTGAAGGTTGATA
Organism: Aquirufa sp.; assembly: GCA_046073945.1. GTDB lineage: Bacteria > Bacteroidota > Bacteroidia > Cytophagales > Spirosomataceae > Aquirufa. Next base: position 7,943 of record JBJTNH010000066.1, read on the forward strand.
AGCATGACCTTTGGGAGCAATTCGATAAATTCTACCCTTTACTTGGTCACCAGCTTGGTGTCCACCTACGCCAGGATCATACCAATCAGCGATAAAAAGAGAACCATCAGGCGCTACACAAACATCGGCAGGCCTGAACCATTGATCATTGGTACCTTCTGCGATATTGTTAATTTGTGCTTTGAATCCTGCTCCAGCATTACTTATTCCATAACTACGAACAACATTAGGGCCAGCATCAGAGTGAATTAATTGATTCTGAAACACAGCAGGTAAAAGTTTACCTTCATAAACTAAAATGCCCGTAGGAGACCCCGAACCAGTTTGCAATAAATTGGGAACAACACCTGGGTCATTTAAATGCCAATGGCGTAAAGGAATTTCAGATTCAATATTCGTCCGATTAACCGACCATCCTTCTCCTGTCATTTCATCCGTGTACCCATAATTTCCATGTTCAAAAACCGCATTAATTCTTACACCTTTATTACCGTCATCATCATTATCTGATTGCCAAAGGGCACCATAAGAATCAACAGCTACTTCATAATTATTTCTAAAATTATGACCTAATACTTCTACATTCTTTCCATTCAAATCACAACGAAAAACCATTCCTTGTCTGTATTTTTTAGGTCCAATGGGATCTCCATCTTGATCCAAAACAGGCTTTCCATTTGCATCTAATAACTGTTTCCCTTCATTTCCAAAGTTGAAATAAAGTTTTCCATCTGGGCCGAAAGTAAATGAATGAGCACCATGATCATGTTGTTCCCCTCCAATTCCTTGAAACATAATTTCCTTGCGGTCTGCTTTTCCATCTCGATTATCATCGAACATTTTCCAGATATATGGACTCTGCGAAACGATGATCATGGAATCTAAAACAGCAATTCCTAAAGGTGCATTTAGATCTTTGGATTGATAAAATAGTTGTTGAGAATCCGCTTTTCCATCTCCATTGGTATCGCTTAGAATTAATATTCGATCACCATTGGGCGTTGTTGGATTTCCGTTGATATTAGGTCTGTAATTGTATGCCTCAACAATCCAAATTCTTCCATCTGCATCAATATCCATGTTAGTTGGATTTTGAAGCATTGGCTCGGTGGCAAATGAGTTTATTTCTAATCCTGGAAATATTTTTAAGCCTTTTAATGCATTTTGAGGTAGGCGTTTTTCACTTTCAGTCAAGGAATCTAATAAGATATTTGCCCAGCGATTGCTTGGTAAAAAGTTGAATGAAAAGATAGAAAGTGATAGAAACGCAAAAAGAAACACGACACCTAAAGGGCGTAAATTTTTACTGATTTTCATGTATTAAATAGGTTTTTTTGAATTCTTTTAAATATCCTATTTAATCATTGAAATTCCAAAAAATATACTAATATTTTATGATTAATTGATTCTGAAAATACGGTTGAATTTACTTCTAACCTGTAAATATTTCTTAAGAAAATCGCTTGACATTACCTTCGACTTTATATCAGAAAAAAGTTCATTTTTATTTCTTGGGGGCACTTGTTTGTAAGCTTTTGACAGATAATATATTTTTTTAAAAAAATTATCTTTGACTTCTTTGCAAGAAATTGCCATCCTATAATAATCGGATAAAATAGCCTTGATTTGCTTTTTGTATTTTTGATGGGTGTATTCATTTAAATTTGAATACATATAAATTCTATTTTCAATAAAATTGATAGAATGAGTATGGTCAGTATAACTTAGTCCATTTAAATTTTTGCGGTAAACAGACATTACTTTGTTGATGTATGCAATAGGGCCATTTTCTGTCAAAATAACATATAACGGGATATCTCCGCTTTTGCAATTTAAAAACCATTCTGGCAATGTTTTTACATACTTTTTCCGCATCATCACACTTGCGGTAGCCATAAACCAGGTTTCTTTTTGAATGAAAAAGTCCTTTGTTTCTGTCAGATTTTTTTGATCGGAAGAATTTATATATTCAGATTTTCTGTTGGTATTGTCTTCATATACAATTTGTGCATTATGAAAACATGCAGAGACTTGTTGGTTTGAATCTAAGTAATCTACTTGAGTTTGTAATTTATTTTCATCTGTAAAGTAATCATCAGCCTCAATATGAACGATATATTCGCCTTTACAATCGAAAAAACAATGCAAAAAATTAAATTTTGCGCCTATGTTTTCTGGCCGAATATATGCCTTTATTTTTTCAGGGAAAAGTTTAGCATATTTTTGTACAATAATAGCGGTTTGATCGGGAGAATGGTCTTCCCCAATAATAATTTCGTAATCAAAATTGACCTTTTGTGCTAAAATACTCTCAATACATTTTTCAAAATATTTTTCATGACGATATGTAATGACGCAAATACTTACTTTCGGATGTTGAGGCAATGAAGGCTTACCAAATAAATGATGATCAAATTTGCTAAAATTCATGCTAATTATTTGTTTAAAATAGCATATCCAAACCCACTTTCCCCAAAATGGTTGCCATTGTAAAACATGATTGTTTGCTCTTTGATTTTTACAACCAAAGGATATTCAATCATTTCGTAATCCCAATCGTTGGGGTTATCGCTTACATCAATTCCTACTTCATCATCTTTGCGGACCCAATTTTTACCATTTGTCGATTCAGCATAGTATATTCGATAAGATCGATCTCTATTGGTCCGATAATCTGTTTTTGCTCTAGCAGAAAACCACATTTTATAAATGCCATTTTCAATTATTACACTTGGTCTTGATATTCCACCTTCTAATTCATTTTTATAATCAATGGCAATATGCCCATTTCTTTGCCAATTGATCCCATCAACAGATTCTGCATACTTGATATGGTAACAAGGTTCCATTTGATTGTTATCGTTTAGCCAATGCGTACAATTCAAGTACCAAACTTTATAAATACCTTGGTCAAATAAGAAACATGCTGATCCATTGAAATAAGGTTCTGTAGCGGTAGTAGAAATAATAGGACCTGTAAATTTTTTCTCAAAATGAACTCCATCATTTGAGATAGCTAACCCTAGAGCATTGTGATATGGGATGGTATTTCGGACTGTCCAGCCAATATAATACAGCCATTTTTCGCTTCCATTTTGAAGAAACCAGGTGGGCATGATCCCACAATCATCGAAGGTTCCCGCATCTCCTAATTCCAATATAGGCTCTGGATGTACATATAAAATTTCAGATAAATTTTCAGGATTTAAATCAATAAAAGAAGCTTGACATCTTCCTTTTTCGTCTCTTGCTGAATAATACAAGCGAACTCGATCTTTCAAGTTTGTGTCAGCACAAACTACGTGAGCATAAAATTTACTATTCCATTTCGATTTTCCATCAGGTCTGAAAATTAACCCTTGTTTAATCCACTGCATAAATAATCTTTGTGGGTGTTTAGCCCACAAAGATATAAAGCTTTTATCGGATAGTCGAAAAAGTTGTCGGATGCA
>JBJTNH010000067.1:0-12304 GCA_046073945.1 Aquirufa sp.
CCTTTAACCAATCCTGCAATATCTGTAAATTCAATTACCGTAGGTAAGATTCTTTGAGGCTTAACAAATTCAGCTAATATATTTAAACGTTCATCAGGTACTGTAACAATACCAACATTAGGTTCTATTGTACAAAAAGGATAATTCGCCGCTTCTGCTTTATTAGAAGAAATAGCACTAAATAAAGTTGATTTTCCAACATTTGGTAAACCTACAATTCCACAAGTTAATCCCATTATAATTTTGTCTGATTTTTAATAAAGTGCAAAAGTACGTATAAAATGAAAAAGCCTCTGTATAAACAGAGGCTTTTAAACTATTTTTTTTTACAATTTATTCCCACTTTAAATCAGAATTACCACCAAACTCCTCATCATCACGGTTAAACTGTGTAAAATCTACATCAGGCATCAATTCAGTCTTCACATGGTCAACTGCCTCCTTTAAACCTTCCATAAATTTATCGAAATCTTCTTTGTATAGAAACATCTTATGTTTTTCATAAACGAATCCATCTTCTTTTTGATGACGACGACTTTCTGTGATTGTAATATAATAATCTTGTGAGCGTGTTGACTTTACATCAAAAAAATAAGTTCTTTTACCAGCTCTAATTCGTTTTGAAAATAATTCTTCTCTTTCTCTATCTTCCACTTTTAATAAAATTTTAAGTTATTAATTGCGTAAAGCTACTATATAATCTTAATCACTCAAAAAAAATAGACAAATTTTAAACAAACTTTTTATCAATTTATAGGATTATCTAATTAAAATATTTAATTCTATCCATAATGCTTAATAACAAAAACTTCTAGTAATTTTGTCTTATGCACAACTATTTCAAAACATTGACTTTTTTATTGGTTTTCCTATGCCAATTAGGTTATGGTCAAGATTTAGGGGAAGAAAGTTATGGGATAGCTTCATTTTATTCCAACGCATTTTATAATAAAAAAACGGCTAATCAGGAATTACTGAATAGAAAAGAACTAACCGCAGCCCATCGTTTACTACCATTTAATACACTTGTTGAAGTAACCAATATTTATAACAAAAGATCTATCATTGTTAGAATCAATGATAGAGGCCCGTATAAATCCGGTAGAATTATTGATTTAACTGAAATTGGTGCTAAAAAACTAAATATTCGAAAAGTTGGATTGAGTAAAGTAAAATTAAAAATTATTGGTTTTGAAAATGAACAAATGTTGATTCCTTATCAACATTTAGAAATGGAAACAACTCCAAAATTTAGTAAAAAGTTTTACCAAAAAACCCGACTTAAATACAAGAAAAAATACCGCTTAAAACGAAAAATTAAAAACAAAAAATACTTAAAGAAAGGAAAGAAAAAGTCGGTTCGAAAAAAGAAAAATGTTAGAAAAAAAAGTTCAATGCGTAGAAAATAATCTTTTCGAAATTAATGCGGATTACATCGTCGATTGCCTTATTCACGGTAAACACAAAGGATCTTCCAAAGGATTTTCATCTGAATTCAAAGAATACAAAACATTTCAAACAGGCGAAAACATTAGAAGTATTGATTGGAAAATTTTTGGCAAAACAGACAAACTTTATACCAAGCATTTTTACAATGATGCATCAATGAATGTTTATTTCATTTTGGATGCATCATCTTCCATGTTTTACCCATCTGTCGAACATTCAAAATTAAAAAGAGGGCTGGAAATAATTGCCGTTTTATGTAAATTGCTTCATCAACAAAATGATGCTTTTTCTGTCATTGTAATATCGGACAAACTAGAAATAAACTCTCCTTTATCATCATCTCTTGCGAATTTAAAATCCATTTATTCAAAATTGGAATTCTTTTATCAACATTCAGAAAATCAAATCGAAACTAAATACATCAAATGTATAGATGAAATCATTCCTTCCATTAAACGAAAAAGTAAACTATTTTTCTTAACTGATTTAATGCTTTCAGTAGAAGATGCTAAACGGATGATTCATCAATTAGCCGAATTAAAATCATTGTCGCATGATGTTCAGTTATTACATATACATCACGATTCAGAAATAACACAAAACGATGAAATTGAAATAGCTGAATTAATTGACTTAGAAAGTAGGATTACCTATCAGATCAATCCTAATGACTGGCCTTTATTTTTAAGTAAATTAAATGATTTTAAAAACAACAAAATTATTATCCCATTGTTGGAAAAAGGGATAAAAGTAAAATCAATCTTAACTAACAATTCTCTTTTAGAAAATATCCGGTCTATTTTTTAATTGAACTTAGGCTATTCGATGCCATTTTTTTCTCATAAAACTCGAGATATTCTTTAATCCTGTCTACTGGTATTCTTTTGCCAATGATGCGTTTTGCTTTATCAACAATGTAAACAGTTGGAGTGGAATATACATCAAAACTATTACGAAAATCTGTGTAATATTCCTCTTTCCCATTATTGGGATTTTTATGAATATCAATTCCATTATAAAAAGAAGCAATTTTAAATTCTGAAATAAATTTCAGCCATTTAGCTTTATCTCTCTCCATGGAAACAGCTAACACACTAACATTTTTTGACTTAAAAAAATCATTTAATGCTAATAATTTGGGAGTCTCTTCTTTGCAATGATTACATTCCGGATCATAAATAAATATAACAGAATAGTTACCTGTAAGATTAGCAATGGTAAACTCCTTCCCTTCTGGATTTGTCAAGTACATTTCTGGAATTCTTTTACCATTTACCAAAGGTTTGATAATTTTAATTCTTTCCTTCATTCTTCTGACGGTAGAAGTATCCCAAAGTGCTGGTTCTCCGATATAATATTTCTCTGCTAAATATACAAAGGCTCCATCTGTCCCGACAATATTACTATTTTCATAAGTAGAAGCAATTTTATATACTACATATCTACGCATATCAGTAGATTTGATTTTTGATAATAAACGATCTGCTTCTTTGGTGATTGAATCTGATTCTTGTACGACTAAATCTTCAAAATATTTTTCAATTTTCTTTTGCAAAAATGGTGAGCGTAAAAAACGATCATCATTCAAATTGAAATTGTCGAAATAATGCGCCTTATAATAATTGAACTGATACTTATTGAAATCGCTACTATCTTTTGCTGTTTTTATTGCTTTCGTATAGGCTGGAATTTCAGGTTCCATCGTTGCTTTAATAAATTGAGCCGTTAATAAAGATTTATTCTTTTCTAGCCATGTACTTTGATATGATTTAATGGAATTCCTTAGTTCATTAAGTTCTTTGGGAGCTAATTTAGAAGGGTCTGCCGTTTTTATTTTAGCCACTTTTTCAGACATCTCCTTTTGGAAAAGATAGAATTGACTATTATTTAACGAATTGCTAATTTTCATTGATCCAATTAAATCCAAAGTGTCCGTTTCAAATGAAAACTGTTTTTCACCAATGATAAAATCTAAATATTTATTTTTCAAGAAAGAAATTAAATACAAACCTTCAGGCAAATCCTCTGTTCCTTTAAAAACAAAATGTCCTTTTTCATCTGCTACGACAGTATCTTTGATAACTTGTTGACTAGCACCAAAGTAATGCGCTAAAAACACTTCCGATTTACCGAGACCTTTAATTGTCCCAGCTATTTGATATCCATCAGATTTTGAAACCTTATTAACAGTGGTTTGACCTAAAAGATTAAATAAAGAACTTAAAAATAAAATTTGAATTAAAACTACTTTCATATTAAAGGCATATTTTTGTTAAAATTAAATAAAAATACAATGTTTTTTTCGCTATCTAAAATAATTGATTTTCTACTTTTACCAATTTGTTGGATTTTATTTTTTCTCATTTTTGCATACTTTCAAAAAGACCTTAAAAAGGTTAAAATCGGGATTTTATCCACTTTATTTTTATTGATTTTATTTACGAACGGATTCTTTACCAATCTATTGTATTCGAATTGGGAATTAGAAAAACCAAAAAATCTACCTAAAGGTGTATATACCTGGGGAATTGTATTGGGAGGAGGAATTATTCGTAATACTGGGCAAATAACCGAGGATTACACTTTTGCAGAATCTTCTGATCGATTGATGCAAACCATTTTATTACATAAAAAAGGAATAATCAAAAAAATATTAATTACTGGTGGAAATACATCTATTGGAGTTCTCATGAAAGATATGGCCAAAGAAAGTTATCAATCTAAACAATTCATGATACAAATGGGAATTCCATCCAAAGATATATTTATTGAAGAATTTGCTAAAAACACTTTTGAAAATGCCGTAAATTCTAAATTAGCTCTAAGAAAATACATTAAAAGTGATTCAATGCTTGTCATTACGTCTGCTTATCATAGCAGAAGAGCAAAAGCATGTTTTGAGATGCAAGGCTTTCAATTTTCCATCTATCCAGTAGATCAATTACGGAAAGATGGAAATACGGGACTTTTACATCAAATCGTACCTGAAGAAAAAAACCTGTATCTATGCTCTAAAATTATTAGAGAGATAACAGGTTTTATCATTTATAAAATAATGGGTTATTGCTAATTCTAGCTCGATAAAATTTCTACCATTCGGATTAAATCTTCTGAAACTGGTTTTTTCTTGGTGATAGTATCATGGAAAGGAGTGTAAACCAATTGGTTATTAACTACACCTGCCATCACATTTTTCTCTCCTCTTAAAAGTCCTTCCAATGCTCCTAAACCTAATCGGCTAGCTAAAATTCGGTCATAAGCAGTTGGAACACCACCACGTTGAATATGTCCTAAAGTGGTTACTCTGATATCCATTTCAGTTGACATCAAACCTTTGATTTTTTGTGCCACTTTCTGTGCATTACCCTCTTCATCACCTTCAGCAACAACTACAATAGAAGATGATTTAGCCTTTGCGATTCCTTTCTCAAGAATGCTAACAATTTCACTAACTGGAGTTAAATTTTCAGGAATCATGACAGCTTCAGCACCACCTGCAATACCACATTGAATGGCAATATAACCTGAATCGCGACCCATTACCTCAATAAAAAAAACACGATCGTGAGAATCAGCAGTATCTCTAATTTTATCAATTGCATCCAATGCTGTATTAACAGCAGTATCGAATCCAATGGTATAGTCTGTTCCGTATAAATCATTATCAATAGTACCAGGAGCACCTACAGTTGGGATTTTATATTCGTTATAAAAAATCTCAGCGCCAGTAAATGTACCATTCCCTCCTATTGCTATTAAACCTTCAATTCCTCTTTCTTGTAATTGCTTGTATGCCTTCGCACGTCCTTCTGTTGTGGTAAATTCTTTCGATCTAGCAGATTTAAGAATGGTACCCCCTCTTTGAATTATATTACTAACTGATTGTGAATTAAGAGGAATAATATCCCCTTTAATCATACCATTATATCCTCTTACTATTCCAAATACTTCAACTCCGTGGTAGGTAGCGCCTCTCACAATTGAACGAATACAAGAATTCATTCCTGGAGCATCACCACCTGATGTAAATACAGCTATTTTCTTCATCAAATATAATTTTAATAATCACTTGCTTTAAAAGCCTTCAAAAATACTACCTAAATTGTATAAAACCACAAAATTAAGTTTAAAATTGAAGCAAAAAAGATTAATTTATTTTTTTCCTAATAAAAAGATAATTTAAAGACAGCTTATTAACTTGCATCTTAAATAAAATTGAAAGAAATGGCAGATAAAGCAAATGAATTTTTATACAAGTATCTTAATAATGCATCCCCTACTGGATTTGAAGCTTCCGGACAGCAAATTTGGTTGGATTATTTAAAACCCTATTTAGATGAAAAAATAATTGATGTTTATGGAACAGCTGTGGCTGTCATAAACCCAGGACAAAAATACAAAGTAGTCATTGAAGCTCATGCGGATGAAATTTCTTGGTTTGTAAATTATATTGATGAGAACGGTTATTTATTCTTACGTAGAAATGGCGGATCTGACGCTTTAATCGCACCTTCTATGCGAGCAAATATCCATACAAAAGATAAAATTATTAAAGGTGTTTTTGGATGGCCGGCCATTCATGTTAGAGATATCACCAAAGATAAAGCACCAGGAATTTCGGATATTTTTATCGATTGTGGAGCTGCCAATAAACAGGAAGTGGAAGAAATGGGCATTCACGTAGGAACAGTGGTTACTTTCGAAGATGGCTTAATGGAATTAAACAATAAATATCTTGTTGGAAGAGCCTTGGATAATCGTATAGGTGGATATATGATTGCAGAAGTTGCCAGAAGAATAAAAGAAAATAATATTCAGTTACCCTATACACTCTATGTTGTCAATTCAGTTCAGGAAGAAATTGGATTACGTGGAGCAGAAATGATTGTTAAACGCCTAAAACCTGATTTAGCATTTATTACAGATGTAACTCACGATACACAATCGCCTATGTATAACAAAAAAACACAAGGTGATATGGCTTGTGGAAAAGGACCCGTTATATGTTATGGTCCAGCAGTTCAAAATAACGTTAGAGACTTTATTATTGATGTCGCAAAAGAAAAGAGCATAGCATTCCAAAGACAAGCCGTTTCTAGGTCGACGGGTACAGATACTGACTCGTTTGCTTATGCGACAGAAGGAGTTGCATCAGCTTTGATTTCATTACCTTTAAAATATATGCATACGACCGTTGAAACAATTGCCAAAACAGATATGGAAGCTGTAATTGATTTAATTTATGAATGTTTGTTGAAAATTAATGGAGATGAGGATTTTAGATATTTCTCTTAATCTCTAGAAATAAAAAGTCCTAGCCTTTAAAAGCTAGGACTTTTTATTTTATTCAAAATGAATCAATTATATCAATTTCAAAATTTCTTCACCAATTGCATCTGTTCCTAAAATCATAGAAGGATCTGTCGTCGAATCAGCAATATCTCTTGTTCTGAAACCTTTTTTCAAAACTTGATCAACAGCATTAATAACTACTTCCGACTCCTCTTTTAACCCGAAAGAAATATCTAATAATAAAGCAGCAGATAAAACTGAAGCCATTGGATTGGCTAATCCTTTTCCAGTGATATCGTGCGCAGAACCATGAATAGGCTCATAAACGCCCGTTCCATCTCCTATAGATGCTGATGCCAACATACCCATAGAACCAGCAATTTGAGAAGCTTCGTCTGTCAAAATATCACCAAATAAATTAGCTGTTACTACAACATCAAATCGTTTTGGATCTTTGATTAATAACATAGCTGTTGCATCTACAAATTGATATTCAACTTCTACATCTGGGTATTCTAAAGCTAACTTTTGAATTTCTTCTCTCCATAAACGCGAAGATTCCAAAACATTTGCCTTATCAACCGAAACTAATTTTTTATTACGTGTTCTTGCTGCCTCAAAAGCTTTACGTCCAATTCTTTCTACTTCATAACGGCTATATTCAGCCACATCATAAGCTGTATCTCCATTATTCTTTCTTCCTTTCTCTCCAAAATATATATCACCAGTCAATTCACGGAAGAACAAAATATCTGCTCCTTTTAAAATTTCAGGCTTGATACTAGAAGCACTTAACAACTCATCAAATAATTTAATCGGTCTTAAATTAGCATAAAGGCCTAATTCTTTACGCATTTTTAACAAACCTTGCTCAGGACGTACTTTCGCAGATGGATCATTGTCATATTTTGGATGCCCTACTGCACCAAATAAAACAGCATCCGAATTCTTCATTTTTTCTAACGATTCTGCAGGAAGAGGATCACCTGTTGCCTCAATAGCCACGTGTCCGATTAATGCCTCATCATAGGTAAAATCATGATTAAATCGAGCAGCGATTTTATCTAATACCTTCTTACCAACTGCTGTTACTTCTTGTCCAATTCCGTCACCCGGGACGATTAAAATATGCTTTTTTGCCATTATATTATATGTATTTACTAAATCAAATTCAACATTTTCTGCGTCGCCTTAATAGCTGAAACAGTTTGATCACAATCTAAACCTCTTGTGATTAATTCTTTAGTGCCTGTATGCCAAGTAATAATTGTTTCACAAAGTGCATCCGATTCTCCTCCAGGAGGAATACGAACAGCATAATCTTTCAATTGAGGTAAAACTTTACCATTTTTTTGAAAAACAATTTGTAGTGCTTTCATAAAAGCATCATATTGACCGTCACCTTGAGCGTGTTCTTCAAAGGTTTCTCCATCTATGGAAATCTTTAACGTTACGGAAGGACGTAATTCTTTGGAGTGAGTCAAAACATAATTGATTACCTGTACTCTTTCGTTGATGGCATTACTGTCTAGCACATCTGAAATAATATAAGGTAAATCATTGGGAGTAACGACCTCTTTTTTATCGCCTAATTCAATGATTCTTTGAGTCACTTTTTTCAAATCCTCATCTGAAAGTTGAATTCCTAATTGCAACAAATTATTTTCAATATTTGCTTTACCACTCGTTTTGCCTAAGGCATATTTACGCTCGCGGCCAAATCGCTCTGGCATCAAATCGTTGTGGTATAAATTATTCTTTTTATCTCCATCCGCATGAATACCAGCTGTCTGAGTAAATACATTTTCTCCAACAACGGGTTTATTCACTGGGATTCTAAAACCAGAGAATGTTTCAACTAATTTACTAACAGTATAAAGAGATTTTTCTACTACATTGGTTTGCACATTTTTCATGTAATCATTTAAAACCGCAATAACACTAGCCAAAGGAGCATTTCCCGCTCTTTCGCCCATTCCGTTAATAGTTAAATGTAGACCATGACAACCACTTGCCACAGCTTCAATGGCATTGGCAGTTCCTAAATCATAATCATTATGTGCATGGAAATCGAAATGAACACCTGGATAAAGTGCTACTAATTCAGTAATAAATTCGCGAACCTCTGAAGGTATTAAAACGCCTAATGTATCCGGCAATAAAACTCTTTTAATGGGTTGATCTTTTAGAAAATTCAAGTAATCAATCACATATTCCTTGCTATTTCGCATTCCATTGGACCAATCTTCCAAGTACACATTCACTTCTAAACCTTTCGATTTAGCAAGCTCAATGGTTTCTTTAATTTCCTTGAAATGTTGCTCAGGTGATTTTTTCAACTGATGTTTCAAATGATTGAGAGAACCTTTGGTTAAAAGATTCATCACTTTCGCACCAGCATCTAACATCCATTGTACAGATGTACCTCCATCAACAAATGTTAAAACTTCTACTTGATCTAAATACCCGTTTAATGAAGCCCATTCGGTTATTTTCTTCACTGCCAAAAATTCTCCTTCAGAAACACGAGCAGAGGCAATTTCAATCCGATCAACTTTCAATTCAGTTAACAATAATTGCGCAATGGTTAATTTTTCTGAGGCAGAAAAAGACACTCCACTGGTTTGTTCACCATCTCGGAGTGTCGTATCCATTATTTCAATATGTCTTTTCAAAGGATTATCTATTGGAAGCAAATGTTTTGATTTCATCCTTCATTGCTTGAAGGTAATCGATATCATCAAAACCATTTAATAAATTATGTTTTTTGTACCCATTGATCGCAAAAGATTCACTAGCACCTGAAGCAAGAATGGTGATTTTTTGTTCTTCCAAGTTTACTTCAATTTCAGATTTAGGATCTTTCTCAATTTGAGTAAAGATTTGATCTAAAAATTCAGCGCTAACTTGAACAGGTAAAATACCTACGTTGATACAGTTATTTCTAAAAATATCCGCGAAGAAACTTGAAACAACACAACGGAAACCGTAATCATAAACAGCCCAAGCAGCATGCTCTCTACTTGAACCACTTCCAAAGTTTTTTCCACCAACTAAAATCTTACCTGAATAAATAGGATTATTTAAGATGAAATCTGCTTTTGGTTGATCATTTGAATCATATCTCCAATCGCGAAATAAATTATCACCAAAACCTTTTCTTTCTGTTGCCTTCAAAAAACGAGCGGGGATGATTTGGTCGGTATCAACATTCTCAATGGGTAATGGTACTGCTGAACTTTTTAAAATTGTAAATTTATCGTAAGCCATGTCTAGCGTATTTAATTAATATTATAAAAACTCTCTTGGATCTGTTACAACTCCGTTAATAGCAGCTGCTGCAGCTACTAAAGGACTAGCTAATAGAGTTCTAGATCCAGGACCTTGACGTCCTTCAAAGTTTCTGTTTGAAGTACTAACAGCATATTTTCCTGCAGGAATTTTATCATCATTCATGGCTAAACAAGCTGAACAACCTGGTTGACGTAATTCAAATCCTGCATCAATTAGGATATCATAGATTCCTTCATCTTTGATTTGTTTTTCAACGATATGAGAACCAGGAACTACCCAAGCAGTTACGTGATCCGCCTTTTTACGCCCTTTTACGATGGAAGCAAATGCTCTAAAATCCTCTATACGTCCATTGGTACAAGAACCAATAAATACATAATCCACTTTTTTACCGATCATTGAATCATCCTCTGAAAAGCCCATATATTGCAAGGATTTTTCATAAGTTGCTGCTCCACCTTCTACATCACCTGATTTTGGAATATGCTTAGAAATACCGATTCCCATTCCTGGATTTGTACCGTAAGTAATCATCGGTTCAATATCTGAAGCATTGAAATTAATTTCAGAATCAAATTGAGCACCAGCATCCGTTTTTAAAGTCTTCCAATAAGCTAATTGCTTATCCCAATCTGCCCCTTTAGGTGCTAATTCACGACCATCGATGTAATCAAAAGTAGTTTGATCAGGTGCAATCATTCCACCACGAGCTCCCATCTCAATACTTAAATTACAAACCGTCATACGGCCTTCCATCGACATTTTCTCAAAAACATCTCCAGCATATTCTACAAAATAACCAGTAGCACCTGAAGTTGTTAATTTAGCAATAATATATAAAGCCACATCTTTGGGAGTAACACCTTTACCCAATTGACCATTTACATTAATGCGCATTTTCTTCGGTTTTGGCTGCATGATGCATTGCGACGAAAGCACCATTTCCACCTCTGAAGTTCCAATACCAAAAGCAATTGCTCCGAAAGCACCGTGGGTAGATGTATGTGAATCACCACAAACAATGGTCATACCTGGTAATGTGATACCATTCTCTGGCCCTACTACGTGGACAATACCATTTTTGGGATTTCCTAAACCCCAATGAGAAATACCATACTTAGCTGTATTGGTCTCTAATTGCTTTAATTGATTAGCCGACAAAGGATCTTCAACCGGTAAATGTTGATTGATTGTTGGAGTATTGTGATCCGCTGTTGCAAAAGTAAATTCGGGAAACATGACACCAATACCTCTTTGCTCTAAACCCAAAAAGGCAACTGGACTAGTTACTTCATGAATAAAATGGCGATCGATGAAAAATACATCAGGTCCATCTTCTATTTTACGAACTACATGCGAGTCCCACACTTTGTCGAATAAGGTTTTTGGAGAGTTACTCATTTTTATAATTTTATTATTATTTAAGCAAATACTTAAGAATCAAACAACAAAAATGCTATTTTTTTACGATTAAAACAAAATAATTAAGACATCTAATCCGCAAATTCCCAAATTTTATTAGGCCAATAGACAAGTTTGAATGGAAAATCAAATGGAATCTCTAGGAATTACTTTAAATGGATTTTCTATGTGCTCTTTCGAATTCCCTTTTATCAAATTCGCTACTGTAGAACCCAAATTAACAAAGTCAGTGGAAATGGTTGTAATTCCTCTAAATAACAATCGTTTAAGCGGGGTTTCATTGTAGGATATAATGCCGACATCTTTACCAATTTCTAATTTTGATTCCAAAATTTTATCCAACAAAAGGATTAAATCGTTTTCCATGACACAAATGTACAATTCACCTTCTTTGGGAGTGATATCTTTCGCGGAGGATAAAATTTCTCTTTCAAAGCCATTATTTTGGCAAAAACGCATAAAACCATTGACAATTTCCAAAGGATAATAACTTGTATTCGGAAAAATGATTTTTAATATTCTGTATTTTTTAAGCGAATCTGAAATTTGACTTAAAGCTTCGTAAATATCTTTTTCGAAATTTTCATAAACAGCACCAAAATTACCTTGAATATCAGGAATCAATTTATCCACTAAATACAATTTTTCCTTGGGCAAATGATTAATCAATTCGCGGGCATTCTCCTCTCCTTCCAAAAAATGTGGAATAATCACTATATGCGAGTAATCACGATCCCTAGACTGAATGATCTTTTTGAATAAATTAAAATCATTGTTGTAAATAAAAAAATCGACGCTGGCATTTTCACCTAATTCCTCAACAAACGAATCGTATATGATTTTTTTG
>JBJTNH010000068.1:0-5160 GCA_046073945.1 Aquirufa sp.
GGAACAAGGGCTGGGAAGATTGGTTTGGAAATTGGAAAGAAGAAGTCTTTGATTTCGTAAGTCCATATCCCGATTATGACATCGATTCATTGACAAAATATGCCCAATCAAAAGGTTTGAAATTAATCATGCACCATGAAACAGCCAGTTCTGTGACCAATTATGAGCGTAGAATGGATGCGGCATTTCAATACATGGTGAACAAAAACATGGAGGTGGTAAAGACCGGATATGTTGGGAAAATCATCCCAAGGGGAGAACATCACGACAGTCAATGGATGGTTAATCATTACAACCGAGTAGCAGAAAAAGCGGCTTCATTCAAACTTATGGTCGATTCGCACGAATCCGTACATCCTACTGGGCTTCACCGCACCTATCCGAACTGGATGGCTGCGGAAGCAGCTAGAGGTTCTGAATTTAACAATGCCCCAACCCTTGGCATTAATCCTGAACATACTACCATATTGCCATTTACTCGACTAATGGGTGGCCCCATGGATTACACGCCAGGGTTATTTCACATGTCATTGAATCAATTCGATAGCCTGAGAACAACCAAAGTACGATCCACCTTGGCCAAGCAATTGGCTTTGTATGTAACCATTTATAGTCCCTTACAAATGGCTGCCGATTTACCAGAAAATTACGAGAAATACCTTGATGCTTTTCAGTTTATCAAAGAAGTTCCTGTGGATTGGGATGATACCAAAGTGCTTTTAGCTGAACCTGGTGAATTTGTCAGTATCGCGAGAAAAGAAAAAGGGAAGGATGCCTGGTTTATTGGGTCTATCACCAATAGCAATGCGCGTAATATGAGTTTTGATATGGACTTTTTAGATCAGGACAAAATTTATGAAGCTACCTTGTATATGGATGCAGAAAATGCCGATTTCGAGAAAAATCCAGAGGCCTATCTCATTGAAAAAAGATTGGTGACCAATAAATCCAAAATGAACTTCCGTTTACAACGTGGAGGAGGTTGTGCTGTTGTTTTAAGAAAAGTTAATTAATCTTAAAAGACTTTCCTGGTAGACAAAAAACGAATTTTCGTCTTAAATATCAAAACCTATTTATGAAGACTTATAGTTTTGGGTCTTAATCTAACAACAAAAAAATGAATGTACTGTCTCTAGGATTATCAGGCATTTTATCCGCCTTCCCCAACCAAGCCACGGAAAATAGCAAAGGAATTTTACTTTCAGAGTTCGAAGCAGTTCTTGGTACCTCTTTAGACCTTAAAGTATCTGCAAACAATTATGCCAATGCTCAATTAGCAGAACAAAAAATCATCGCTGAACTTACGCGTTTACAACAAATATTAGGTAGTTTTCAAAAAAGCAATGAATTCGCTCAATGGAAAAATACTTACCAACAAAAAATAGAGGTTTCCAATGAACTAATTGAAATCGCTAAAGAATTCGATTTTTGGAAAGAACAAACTCAAGGTGCAATCAATCCAGCCAGTGAAGAATTTACTCAATTGTGGAAAAAAGCCAGTGAGGAAGGGATTCAACCTAGCCAAGCGGAGTTAGACCATTTAATAGAAAAAGTCAAAGAAAATCATTGGGAAATAGAAGGTAATACCTTAACAAAAACCTCGGATGCAGATTTGAAATTACACACCTTCACCAAATTATATGTAGCTGAAAAAGTGGCCAATGTAGCCATGGAATCGGAAGGTGTGGAAGGAGTGGTCGTGAATATTGGAGGTGATATTGTTGTCAAAGGTGACATCCAAGAGAAAATCAAAGTTGCTGACCCAACTGCGCCTTATGAAAATGCAGCCCCTATTTCTGTCGTTGAAATAAATAATAAAACCATTGCTTCGAGTGGGAATTATCGCCGTGGAGTTGAATTAAACGGCAAACATTTATCGCATATCATAGATCCCAAAACAGGTTTACCTGCGGATCAAATTGCAAGTGCAACGGTAATTCATGAAAATGCAGTAACAGCAGGCGCACTTGCAACGGCTTTCAACATTTTACCCATTAGTGAATCTATCCAACTTGCAAAAACAGCCAATAATGCTGATTATTTGATTGTCGACAAAGAAGGAAACGAATTTCAAAGTGAAAATTGGCCTGCCATTGCCAAAGAAGAACATTCGGCGATCTCTTTTGTTCAATTAAAAGAGAAACTTTGGAACCCTAAAATGGAATGCAGCATCGACCTAGAAATTGCAGATTTAGGTGGCTATGCACGTAGACCTTACGTTGCGATTTGGATTGAAGATGAAAACAATAATCCTGTGCGCAGAATTGCCCTTTGGTATAGAAAACCAAGATGGCTAGTGGATTTGAGATATTGGTCGGCAGGATCTAGAAATACCGATTTCAATGTTAGCCCAATTACCGGTGCGACGCGTGGTGCGGGAAAATATTCTTTGGTTTGGGATGGAAAAGATGATGCGGGACAATATGTAAACCAAGGAAATTACACCGTGGTGATTGAAGCAGCAAGGGAACATGGTTCTTACCAACTGATGAAACAATCTTTGAAATTTGATGAAAAAGCCAAAGCGGCATCATTTACAGGGAATGAAGAAATCTCCGCTGCTCGATTGAATTTCACTTCGAAATAAAATAGGATGAAAAAAGGAAATTGGAAAAATTGGTTGTCAAATTGGTCGAGGTGGTTGCATATTTATTTGTCGATGTTCAGTTTTGTGATTGTTTTGTTTTTCTCAATCACAGGACTGACGCTCAATCACTTGGATTGGTTTCCTGAAAAAGAAATTTTAAAGGAGCAAAAAGGACAATTGAATCCAATTTGGGTCAACGTGGCAGATACTTCTCAAATTAAAAAACTAGAAATTGTAGAGCATTTCAGGAATCAATATGCGGTAAAAGGCTTAATCAATGATTTTAGAATCGACGAAAATGAAGTTTCTATTTCCTTCCAAGGACCTGGTTATACGGCGGATGCGTTTATTCAGCGAGAAGATGGTAAATTTCAATTAAGCACTCGCGAGTTAGGCTGGGTGGCCTTTTTCAATGATTTGCACAAAGGAAGAGATACCGGTAAATCTTGGTCTTGGGTGATTGATTTCTCCGCCATTTTTATGACAATCATTTCATTAACAGGTTTAATTTTATTGCTATTCCTAAAAAAGAAAAGGTTCAATGGCATCATTTGGCTAATCCTCGGATTAGGGGCAGTTGGATTATTATATTACCTCTAATTGCCTTTCTTATCTTAAAACCTTTTACTTTGTAAAAGAAATTTTCAAAGAAGCAAAAATGAGCGAATCCAAAAAACGTTTTCCTAAACTGTCCAAATTTTGGAAGATTTTAGGACCTGGATTAGTAACCGGAGCCAGCGACGATGATCCATCAGGGATTGCTACTTATTCACAAGCTGGCGCAGCTTTTGGATTGTCTACTTTGTGGACTTCCATTTTGGCCTTCCCTTTGATGTCCGCCATCCAAAAAATGTGTGCTAAAATTGGTTTGGTGACCAATCAAGGCCTAACTGGGACATTGAAAAAACATTACCCTCGTCCTATTTTGTATCTGATGTTGCTTTTTAGCTTTCCGGCCATCGTATTGAATATTGGTGCAGATATTGCTGGAATGGGTGCTGTTGGAAATTTATTATTCCCCGCCATTGATGCTACATTTTTTAGTGTATTTTTTACCATATTACTGCTCGGACTCATCATTTATCTTCCTTATGCCAAAATTGCATCAATCTTAAAATACCTGTGCATCGCGATGTTGGTGTATTTTGTCGTGCCGTTTTTATACAAACAAGATTTTATCGCCATCTTAAAATCCACCTTTATTCCCAAAATTGAATTCACCAAAGAATTCATGGCCATCTTGGTAGGCATTTTAGGCACCACCATTTCTCCTTATTTGTTCTTTTGGCAGGCATCCATGGAAGTAGAAGAAATGAAACACAAGAAAAAACATTTAATGGTCAATAAAAAAATCATTTCAGATGTTAATCAAGATGTTGATTTTGGTATGACTTTCTCAGGATTTGTGATGTATTTCATTATTCTAACCACCGGCACTGTACTTTATAATGCGGGAATTAGACAAATAGATACGGTGGAAGAAGCAGCAATGGCCTTAAAACCTTTGGCAGGAAATTTTGCTTATTTGTTATTTGCTACTGGTGTGATTGGCACTGGTTTAATTGCCATACCCGTCTTGAGCGGTTCTTTGTCCTATATATTCGCTGAAACCTTTGGTTGGGAACAAGGCTTAGATAAAAAATTTCACGAGGCAAGAGGTTTTTATACGGTCATCGCTATCTCCCTCGTATTGGGATTATCGTTGAATTACATAGGAATTTCTCCCATTCAAGCATTGATTTATACTGCTATCCTTTATGGAATTACCGCCCCGGTCTTAATCGGCATTATATTGCATATTTCAAACAACAAATCCATCATGGGGGAATTTGTGAATGATCGTTTAACCAATATTTTAGGAGTTTTAGCCTTTATTATAATGACAGTTGCATCAGGGGTATTGTTGTGGTTGGAAGTGTTTTAGAATGAAAAAAATCAAGTATTTATCTTATCTATTAATCTTTATTTTCATTAAATCGGGTCGGTCAGAAAGCTTCATCGATGGCAATCTACATTCGATTCATTTTAAAGAAACGGAAGACAAAGGAATTCTAGAAAATTTAGAAATTGATGAAGCTTCGGGTATTGTCGCATCAGAAGAGCATCCAGATAGTTTGTGGGTAATTAACGATTCGAATGATTTAAATCGAATATTTTTAATTGATAAAACCGGAGGAGGGCGGAACGAGTTTTTTTTGAAAGGGATCCAAAATAGAGATTGGGAAACCTTGGCCTTTTGGAAAAATCCCAAAGAAGAAAACTATATCTACATTGGCGATATCGGCGACAATGAGGGAAAATTTACTGAATATTTCATCCATCGATTCAAAGAACCCAAATCTAATTCCATTGAATTTTATACGGGAATGATTAAAAATGTAGAAACCCTCCGTTTCGAATTGCCGGATGGATCGCGCGATATGGAATCCATGTTCGTTGATCAAATCAATGGTGATATGTATTTAATTTCAAAAAGAGAGGATAAAAAACATTTGTACAAAATCCCAGACAAAGCTTTTCAAAAGAAAAAATTGACATCGGCTCAATTTGTCATGCGATTAAAATTTTCAAAA
>JBJTNH010000069.1:0-4036 GCA_046073945.1 Aquirufa sp.
TATTGAAATGGAATCTGCCATGTCTGAGCAACAACAAATCGACTCAATGACGGTTAAAAATAAAATGACAGATGCGATTAAAACCTCAAGTGGTTTGGTATTTAAAAAAATGATTGAAAATCCAACGGGTGCGGAGCTTAAAACTGGAATGACATTCAGTATTACCTATTTGGGTAGATTAGCTTATGCTTATTTGCAACGTGAATCTGCATCAAGTACGGCCATTATTTATGATTCAAAATTTGATTCAGGTATTTTGTCGGGTTCTGTAGGTACAGGTAGTTTTATCAAAGGTTTTGATGAGGCATTACAGCGTATGCGCGTTGGAGAAAAAGCTCAATTTATCATTCCTTCAAGTATCGGATATGGTGCTAATGGAAGTAGTAGCGGAGCAATTCCTGGCTATGCTCCTTTGTATTTTGAAGTTACATTAACTGCCGCTCAATAGATAAAGAATGGACAAACCAATCATCTATTTAGCTACGCAAAATCAGCATAAAGTAAAAGAATTGCTCTCCATGTTTGGTGAGCAATTTTTTATTAAGAGCATTGCTGAATTACCAATTGAAGAAGAAATTCCAGAAACAGGTTCAACTTTAGCAGAAAATTCGATGCAAAAGGCAAAATATATTGCTGATCGATTTGGTGTAACCTGTTTGGCCGATGATTCAGGTTTGGAGGTGGAGGCATTAAATGGCGCGCCCGGCGTTTATTCGGCAAGGTATGCAGGTATTCCTAAAAATGATCAAGCCAATTTGGAATTACTTTTGAAAAATATGGAAGGCAGGGATAATCGAAAGGCAAGATTTGTAACCGTTTTAACCTATTATTCAAAAGGCGAATTTGTGCAATTTGAAGGTATGGTGGAAGGGATTATATGTAAAGAGGCAAGAGGGACGGAAGGTTTCGGTTATGACCCTATTTTTGTGCCAGAAAATGACCATAGAACCTTCGCGGAAATGGATTTGTTAACAAAGAATTTATTTGCACATCGTGCAAGAGCTTTTAAAAAATTTGCTAAATTTGTCGACGAAACATTTGTTTGTTGAGACATAAAAAATAATAACCACTTAATTAGAGCTGAGCGCTTTATATAAAATATTAATCCAATTTGTCATTGAAATCCTTTAGAAATTCATTTTCCATTCTTTTTATCGCACTTTTTTTTGTGCCAAATGTCTACGCACAATTTGTTATTAAAGGACGAGTTACTGATGCAAGCAATGGAGATCCAATACCTTTTGCATCCGTAGGATTAAAGGGCGTGAATGCTGGTACAGCAACCAATTTTCAAGGAGAATACACCTTAAACTCGAAGTTCCTTGCTGATTCTTTGTATGTTTCTTTTGTTGGGTACAAAAAAAGAACTAAAAAAATCGACCGAAAATTAAATAGTCAAGAGGTAGATTTTCAATTGGAACCTACGAATCGTTCCCTGCAAGAGGTTGTCGTATATTCTGGAGAGAACCCTGCTTTTAAGATTTTAAGGAATGTCATTAAAAACAAAGAAATCAATGATCGGAGTAAGCTGACTGCCTATGAATATGATTCCTACACTAAAATGGAATTGGATGTAGATAATATTTCCGAGAAAATGCGGGAGAAGAAATTCATGAAGGAGATAGAATCAGCGATTAAAAAATTTGAAAAAATAGCTGGTGAAGATGGAAAACCTGTCATTCCGACTTACATATCAGAAACCATTAGCAAGTTTTATTACAAAGAATCTCCTCAAAGAAAAAAAGAGAAGATTTTAAAAACGAATATTAAAGGAGTAGGGGTTACGGATGGTAGTTTTATTTCTCAATTAGTTGGCGGTAACTTATTTGCCAATTATAATTTTTACCAAAATTATGTGCCCTTTTTTGGCAAAGATTTTGCGAGTCCAATTGGTGAAAACTGGAAAGGAAGCTACAAATTTTACCTGAACGATACGACGAATTTAGATGGTAAGATTTGTTATCAAATAGATTTTGAACCTAGAAATGCCAAGGATTTGGTGTTTAATGGCCAGATGTGGATAGATACGACAAGTTTTGCTTTGGTTCAAATTGATGCGACCGTAGATAAAACAGCCAATTTGAATTTCATTGATAAAATCAAAATTTCTCAAGAATTAGAACAAACTAAAAGTGGCGCCTGGTTACCCGCTAAAACGCGTTTTTTGATTGATATTGAAGAAATAACCAAAGGTTCAGCTGGAATGTTGTTGAAAATGTACATTTCGAACAAAGATTTCGTTACCAACCAACCGCATCCGACTGAATTTTATGACATTACATCTGAGGTAGCAGAAGATGCCAAAGAGCCAAATCCTGAATATTGGAAGTATGCTAGGCATGAATCACTGAGTAGACAAGATTTATTAGCTTCCTCCTTAATTGATTCTGTTAAAAATTTACCTACAGTGAAAACCTATGTGGAAATTGCTGAATTGGTATTAAGTGGCTATAAAAAATTCAATGACATAGAGGTTGGACCTTATATCAGCAGTTTTGCTGTCAATGCCATTGAAGGTGCTCGATTTAGATTAGGATTTAGAACCAATGCCAACTTTGATAAGCATTGGATTTTGCGTGGAAATGTAGGTTTTGGTACGAAAGATTTGGTGCCTAAGTATTCCATGGAGGTCAATTATTTGTTTTCCAAAAAGAAATGGACGGTGGCTGGTCTTCGACATAGCTATGACATTGAGAGAGTTGGTTTAACTCCAGAATTGATTGGTGATAACCGCTTGTTTTATGCTTTTACCCGTTTTGGGGCATTTTCAGGGGCCTTTTTTAGAAGAGAAAGTGAGGCTTTCTTTTCAACCGAAGTAACAAAAGGTTTGACGCTTTCTTCTTCGGTTAATACCCGTTCTTTTGACCCCTTATCTCGTTTTCAATATCGTTTAAATCCTGAAATGGGAATGGAATCTCCTGTTCAAGATTATTTTCAAGAATCTTTTGTGACGTTTGAGGCTAGATTTGCTAAAAATGAAACCTTTATATTAAATGGTAATGAAAGGATTACTTTGGCTACTAAGCGTATTCCGGTAATTACTTTGAAATATCAAAGAGGTATAAAAGGCTTTTTAGGTGGAAATTTTGATTATGAAAAAATAACACTTAAAGCCTATCAGACCTTTCGATTAGGGACTTTGGGAAGATCAGATTATACGCTTTCTGCGGGTTATACTCCCTCCAATCTACCAGCACCATTACTTTTTCCACACTTAGGAAATGAAACTTTTTTCTTTGTACGAAGTGCTTATTCAACCATGAATTATTTTGAATTTGTCAGTGACAGGTATGCAAGTTTGCAATACAATCATAATTTCGAAGGCTTGTTGTTTAATCGAATCCCTTTAATCAATAAATTGAATTGGCGTTTTATTGCTAGCTCAAATATTTTATTAGGAAGTGAGCGCAAAGAAAATCATGATTTAATGAAAGATGTGAACAGTCCTTTACGTTCCAAGTTTTTAGACCGATATGCATTTGATTCATTAGATCCCAATAAGCCTTTTGTTGAAGTAGGTTATGGGATTGATAATATTTTCAAAATTTTAAGGGTACAAGCTTTTCATCGATTAACATATTTAGACCATGAAAAAGCGAATGCTTTTCGCATCATGGCTTCTGTTAATTTCTCATTTTAGAGCCAAATTAGTATATTATTAAGATGAAAATTTAACGATTTCAAGAATATTTTTCAACTTCTTGATTTTAGATTTTTCACAAACTATATTTGACTTCCGTTGCTCACAAAAGGAATGGGTCTAATTCAGAATTATGCTTTTTATTGTACTTATTGTTGTTCTATCACTTATCAGTTATTTATTAGGTTCCATTCCTACTGCTATTTTATATGGTGAAACTTATCACGGAATAGACATCCGAACGATGGGTAGTGGAAATGCTGGCGCTACTAATACTTTTAGGGTCTTAGGGAAAAAAGCAGGTTCCATTGTCTTGTTTTTTGACGCATTGAAAGGTTTTGTCGCAACTGCCATGGCAGCGGTATTGTATCATTTTCAATACATCGACTGGCAAAT
>JBJTNH010000070.1:0-21944 GCA_046073945.1 Aquirufa sp.
GGTTTAGAAAACTTTGCAGGTTGTGCGGTAGTTATTTCTCACGATAGATGGTTTTTAGATCGAATTGCTACTCATATTTTAGCTTTTGAAGGAGATTCACAAGTGACCTATTTTGAAGGCAATTATTCAGAATATGAGGAAGCAAGAAAGAAAAGATTGGGGAATGATTTGACTCCAAGAAGAATAAGATACAAAAAATTGCAATAAATTGAGCGTTTTTTAAATACAAAAACATGGATTCAAGAAATAAAATAAATGCTGTCATTGAGGAGATGGGGAAAGTCGTTGTTGGACAAGAACGATTGATCAATCGATTGTTGGTTGGTTTATTTACGGGAGGCCATGTTTTATTGGAAGGGGTACCTGGTTTAGCTAAAACCTTGACCATCAACACCCTTGCTAAAATTCTTGATTTACATTTTCACAGAATTCAATTCACACCCGATCTACTTCCTTCGGATTTGGTTGGAACGATGATTTACAATCCTTTAAAATCAGATTTTGAAGTAAAAAAGGGACCTATTTTTGCTCAAATTATTTTAGCAGATGAAATAAATCGCGCTCCAGCCAAAGTACAATCGGCCCTTTTAGAAGCCATGGCCGAACGACAAGTAACGATTGGAGATACAACTTATCAACTAGACAGTCCATTTTTGGTATTAGCGACGCAAAATCCTGTCGAACAAGAAGGTACATTCCCGCTTCCTGAGGCGCAAGTGGACCGTTTCATGTTAAAGGTTTTCTTGGACTATTTGAACAAAGACCAAGAACTTGAAGTCATGCGAAAAATGTCCAATTTGGACTTCAAATATCAACCCAAGGTTATTTTAAGTTTGAAAGATATCCATCAAATCCAAAAGGAAATCAATCAGATTACCATCAGCGAAACCTTAGAAAAATACATCATTGAACTAATCTTTGCAACCAGAAATCCAGCCGATTATGGGTTGACAGAAGAAGCCAATTACATCCAATTCGGGGCATCTCCTAGAGCTAGTATTCATTTAAATTTAGCGTCAAAAGTACTTGCCTATTTAGAAGGCCGAGATTATGTTTTACCGGAGGATATCAAAGAAATGGCGCCGGATGTACTAAATCATCGGATTATTTTAAATTACGAAGCAGAAGCTGACAACATTACTACAACACAAATTATTCAAACCATTTTAAGCTCTGTTGCGATTAATCGTTAAATTTTTCTGACCATTTAATCTGTTTGACTAAAAATCAAATGAGTTGAATAGATGCTATTCAAATTATCAAACAACTGAATTTTTTAACACGTAAATTGCAGGGGGTAAGGGGACGCATTACCCCTTAAAAAAAGAAAATCAGAATCCCTAATTCAAAACTTATAATTTCAATCAATTAGTTGATTTCAAATCCAGAATTTCAACAAAAAAATCACCCTGCTCAAAACAAGTAAAAAAAAGTCAAATTCTTCTTTCGAAGAAAGCACTCTTTATAATCATGAAAAAACACTTCTTTTTACTCGCTTTGAGCCTTCTGATTTTCAGTTTTGTAGAACCTGAACCCATTCGTGTTTTCTTAATTGGCGATTCCACTATGGCCAATAAGCAACCTGCAGATTATCCAGAAACAGGTTGGGGAATCCCATTTCGACTGTTGTTCAACGAGGCAGTTGAAGTTCAAAACCACGCCTATAATGGAAGAAGCACTAAAAGTTTTCGAACAGAAGGACGTTGGCAAAAAGTTTTTGAACAAATAAAAAAAGGCGATTATGTCATCATTCAATTTGGCCATAATGATGCAAAATTATCCGATACATCTAGATATGCGGAAGCACAAACAGACTATAGAAAAAACCTAACAAGATACATCCAAGAAACAAGATCCAAAGGAGGAATTCCAATTGTGTTAAGTTCCATACAAAGAAGAAAATTTGATTCATTGGGACATTTTGTAGATCAACACGGAGATTACCCAAGAGTCGCCAAAGAAGTTGCCACGAAAGAAAAAGTCTTGTTCATTGATATGGAAGCTAAATCGCGTGCGTTGATTGAAAAATTGGGTTTGGACGCTTCTGAAAAAATATTCCTCCATTTACCGCCGGGAATTTATAAAAAATATAAAAAAGGGGTCAGCGATGATACTCATTTCACCGTATATGGTGCACAAATTATGGCAAATTTCGTGGCACAAGGAATCGCGGAATCCACAGAACACTTGAAAAGCTTTTTGAAAAAATCTGCATTCAATCAAAAATATCAATTTGAAATACCTGTCGTTTCGAAACCCGTTTTTAAATTAGATACCCTGAACATTAAAAATTATGGGGCAAAAACTGGTCCAACCTTCAATAATGCAATAGCTATTCAACAAGCAATTGATCAAACCCATCAAAATGGTGGTGGCGTAGTACTTATACCCAAAGGACTTTGGGTTTCAGGCCCAATTGAATTGAAATCAAACGTAAATTTACATATAGAACAAGGTGCCATTTTACAATTCTCAGATAATTCAGCAGATTATCCATTAGTAAAAACATTTTGGGAAGGTGTAGAAGCCATTCGTGCACAATCACCCATTTCCGGAAAAAATGTAAGAAAAATAGCCATTACTGGGCAAGGGGTCATTGATGGTGCAGGAGAAGCTTGGCGACCCGTTAAAAAGCAAAAGCTAACAGCTGGAGAATGGGAGAATTTAGTTCAAAGTGGTGGTGTTTTGAATGAGAAAAAAGATACATGGTATCCAACACAAAGGGCTTTGAAAGGATCTCTAAATCCATTGTCAGGTAGAACGGATGCAGGTTTCAACTTGGAAAATGCAACTGAAATCAAAGAATTTTTACGGCCCAATTTATTGAGTTTAATTCAGTGCGATGAAATCATTTTAGATGGTTTCACCATTCAAAACAGCCCTGCTTGGACCATCCACCCTTTACTTTGCACCCATGTTACAATGAGTAATTTGATGGTCAAGAATCCCTGGTATGCACAGAATAGCGACGGTTTAGATATCGAATCATGTGAATATGTCAATGTCAATAATTGCAAAATAGATGTCGGCGATGACGGTATTTGTTTGAAATCAGGTAAGGACGAACAAGGTAGAAAAAGAGGCAAACCAACAGCCTATGTCAACATTGAAAATTCACAAGTTTTTCACGGACATGGCGGAGTAGTAGTTGGTTCTGAAATGTCAGGAGGAGTACATGATATATTTGTTGACAATTGTCAATTTTTAGGAACCGATGTAGGACTACGATTCAAAACAGCTAGAGGACGAGGTGGAATCGTTGAGAATATCTATATCCAAAATATTGCGATGAAAAACATAGCTGGAGAAGCTATCATTATGGATATGTATTACCAAGGTAAAGACCCTGTTTCAACCTTTGGAAATGGCAGTGAAGAAGTTAAAGCAAAACTAGAACCCGTTAATGAAGGAACTCCTCAATTTAGATCTATTTATATGGATAATATCCAAGTTAAAGGCGCAGCAACTGGAATCATGTTGAGAGGACTACCTGAAATGCCCATTAAAGATATTCACATGAGTAATTTAGCCATAGAGGCCAAAATACCAAAAAAGATAGTTGATGTGAAGAATGTGGAAATACCTATTTCCTTGTTATCACCAAACTAGGTTCAGCCATATATCTTCCGGAACGGGAGCCATAGAGTGCTAATCCATTGGGTAATGAGGCTGGAACTTCTAATCGAATACGTAGTTTTCCAGTGTAAGAAGCCTCTTGCCAAGCTAATTTTGGCAAACTAGTTTGTACCCAGTAGCCATAAGTACCAGCTTCATCTAACTCGTGATTTCTAGCTTGGTAAAACCAAGATAAAACACCCTGATGATCTGCAGGATCATCTTCCAATTCAACCGTACGGCAAAATTGATTATTAGCGAATATTTTAAGTAAAGAAGGGGTTTTCGTCAAATCTGTTTGCGGATAAGCATTTGGGTTTTTACCTGGATCTGCCGTTCCTTTGCCCAACATGTAATCGCCATTCATGCTACCTGAATTGATTCGATCTTTTCCTAGCAAAGGCTTCGAGGAAGCTTCAACGAAGAAACTAACCTGCAAAACAGAGTCTTCTACTAAACCTTTTGGCCATTCAAATTCATATTCAAAAAAGCCAAAGCCTCCACCATTCATTTTATTTCCTAAAACTCCTGTCCATTGTTTTTCGGACCAATTTGCTCCAACATATTTTCCAACAGGTACAGAAATGACTTCTTGTTTTTTATTGGCAGGTTGAGTATTACCATTTTCAACCAGAATGTTCACAAAATTTTGGTGTAAAACTTGTCCATTCGAATCTTCCAACACAAAACGCAATGTATTCAATGATTTATCTTTGGGCAATTCAATGATTACTGAATCCAAGGCCTGAATCGTCCAAGCTTTCCAGGTAATCTCCTTACTTTTTGTCCACCACGATTTCTTTTCGCCCCAAGAAGTTTGGCCATCAAAGATATATTTCAAAACTAGTTTTTTAGGCAAATCGATTCGATTGGTTAAAGCAGACAAACTCAATGGAATTTTAATCTTATCTCCTGCACTTCCCGCGAAGGCAATTTCTTGACCTGTGGACAAATAGAACTCGGAATGCAAATCTTTCAAAGTCATACCTGGAGCAAGAGCCCCCAAACCTGTTTCTTTCTCAGAACGATCAAAACGGTAATAACCATTCCACTCGTTAATCACATCATGGTGCTCGGTATATAACCAACCCGCCACTTTTAAATGATTCCTAAATGAATTCATTGATTTGTGATAATCCCATGTATAATCCACATCACCAGTGCTTCCCGTGTATCCCCAGACATTCCCAAACTCAGAATTAATCATAGGTTGTTTTCCCTGCAAATATCCTTTCTCAAAGTTTTTAGTACTTCCAGCATAAGTACTATCAGATAAATTCTTCAAAAAGTTATCCCATTCGTAACCGGGTAAATAGGAATGCCAAGAATGAATATCTGTTTCCGTATGCCCTTTTCCACAACAGATAGAATTATCTTCCACCAAACGGCTGGGATCTAATTGCTTTGCTAATCGATAAACAGAGGCTACCCATGTTTGAGTTTCAGGTAAATATTGAGCTTTTTTATTCCCCATTTCATCTTTGAAATGAGAAATCAGACCCCATGTTTCATTGAAGGTAATCCAAGAAAAGATTGCTGGGTGATTGAAATCCCTGTTAATCATTTCTTTCAAAGTGTATTCCGACTCCTTTCTCATATCGGCATCTGGCTCACCCCAAGAATTAGGTAGATCAGCCATGACCAATAAGCCCAATTTATCAGCCCAATACAACTTCCTAGGAACTTCTACTTTTATGTGAGTTCGAATTCCATTCAAACCAATTTTCTTACTTCGGATAATTTCATCTCGCATGAATTCATCCGTTGGAAATGTATAAAATCCTTTGGGATGATAACTTTGATCCAAGGCTAATTGCAAATAAACTGGCTGATTGTTGATTGAAATATAAGGGATCTCTGAATTCGGAAGATTTTGAACAGAAATTTTCCTCATTCCAAAATACCCATAAAATACATCTGCCCTATCCCCATCACCTACGGTAACTTGATAATTATACAAATATGGGTCTTCCAAACTCCACAAATGAACATTGGATATAGGAATTTCAAATTCTAAAAATTGACTTCCTTTAGGAATTATTTTGTGGTTGGTAATACCTTCTCCACTTTGAATATGTGTTTTTATGTACACATTCTCCTTCGCAATTTCAGGCAAAATTGCTTTGACTTTGATCACCGAACGATCAATATCGGGCTGGATTTGAAAACCTTCAAGGTAATTTTCACCTCGTGATTCTAGATAAACGGTTTGCCAAATTCCTCGGGCATTACCATAACCCTGTTTACCGTACAGCGTAAACATTCGGCGTTTATCATCCACACGAATGACCAATGATTGCTCTTTATTATACTTGATATACTTGGTTAAGTCAAAGGCAAACGGTGTATATCCGCCTTCATGAACTCCTATTTTAACGCCATCTAAAAACACGGTCGTCTGCCAGTCAGAGGCCCCTATGACAATAAAAGTACGTTTTAAACTCCACGACTGATCTACTTTTATTTTACGCTCATACCAAGCAATATCCGCCTCATCTTTCACTTCAGATAATTCGGAACCCCAAGGGAATGGTACTAAAATTTTACTAGAAAATAAATCCGTGGATTTTTGCCAATCTTCTTTTAAACCTTCATTTTTCGGATCAAATGTAAAATTCCAATATCCATTTAAATTAACCCATTCTTTTCTTTCAAAATCAGGACGAGGATGCTCAGGCAATGGCTGTAAATCCTGCCCAAAGCTGTAAGTCGAAAAAATTAAAAGAAAAAGTAATAAATAAAAAAAACGCATTAAAGAGGCGGTAAGGAAAACTATACAAAAAGTCTACAAAATTCGGGAAAAATTTTGATTGTAGCACCTTATTTTTAATATTAAAAGTAAATTTGTTCCATGAGTCAATTAGAAGAATTAAAAAAGAAGATTCCAACGCAGGTAACTGTATTAGGAGGTGGTAGCTGGGCAACAGCTTTGGTCAAGATTTTATCTGAAAATCAAGTTAAAATCAAATGGTGGATTCGAAGAAAATCTGACGTTGAATTTATTCGAAAATACAACCATAATCCCAGTTATTTAACAGACGTAGCACTTAACCCAAGAAAAGTTAAAACCTACCACAAAATGTCTGATGCATTAAATGGTGCTGAGTTTATTATTCTTGCCGTACCTGCTGCATTTATTCCAAGCACGCTAAAAGACTTAAACAAAAAACATTTCGAAGGGAAAAAAATCGTTTCTGCCATCAAAGGAATGATTCCGGAGGAAAACATGCTTGTGACCGATTGGATGGAAAGAGAGTTCAATCTTCCATTAGGACAAGCTTGTGTCATTGCAGGGCCTTGCCATGCAGAGGAGGTGGCTCTTGAAAAACAATCATATTTAACCATCGCTTCGCCAAACATAGAATTGGCACAAACCTTTTCCAATTTATTAAATAGTAGATTCTTGCAAGCTCATGCGATTGGCGATTTGTATGGGGTGGAATATTGTGCTGTGATTAAAAATATCATCGCTATTGCTTGTGGTATTACGCGTGGATTAGGATTTGGAGATAATTTCCAAGCTGTGTTGGTAAGCAATGCCATGCAAGAAATTAAAATATTCTTGGATGAAGTCTATCCAGAAAAAAATAGGGATTTAAATAGCTCTGGCTATCTAGGCGATTTGCTTGTAACCGCCTATTCACAATTCTCTAGAAATAGAACTTTTGGAAATATGATCGGCCGAGGGTATTCTGTTAAATCTGCTCAAATTGAAATGAACATGATTGCTGAAGGATATTATGCTGTCAGAAGTATTTATTTGATTTCTAAACAGCACAATTTACAATTGCCAATCATTGATGCTGTTTATAACATCGTTTATGAAAAGGCAAACCCACAGACTGAAATGAATAAATTAAAAGGGTTTTTGAAATAACTTAAAGAAGAGAGAAGAGAGAAGAGAGAAGAGAGGAAAGAGAAAAAAAAGACCCTCTTACATCATACATCTTACATCATACATCATACATCATACTTCAAAGCGCTTCTCTAATCTTAGCAGCAGTCTTCGCTAATTCCTCTTGACTTGGTTTCATTTTTTCTTGCGAAAAATTAATGTCAAGCATTCGATTCATCGGAACTAAATGAACGTGCGCATGAGGAACTTCTAAGCCAATGACAGCTACTCCTACTCTTTTGCATGGAATAGCTTTTTTGATAGCAGGTGCCACTTTTTGAGCAAATTTCATCAAATCACCTAACATTTCAGGCTCTAAATCAAAGATATAATCGATCTCTTGTTTCGGGATCACCAAAACGTGTCCCTCCACCAAAGGCATTACATCTAAAAATGCCATGAATCGATCATCTTCTAAGATAAGATGACAAGGAATTTCTCGATTAACGATTTTTGTAAAAATAGTGCTCATATTATTCGATACGTCTTAAATGACATTTACTAATAGGTTTAATGATCAAAGGAACTTTTTCCAATTTAACAGCATCACTATCTAATCCAAACCATTTATCTTCTGAATTAGTAAATTGCTTCACAAAGAAATAGGCCTTCATGACTAATCTGTCTAACAATGGTAATTCATTGTCGAAAGATAAAAACTTCTCCAAAACAACGAATCGGAAATCGCCAATCACGTTTTGCTCATTCAATGATTTATAACGGGAAGTAATATCCACCTCACCTCTAGACACCATTTCTTCCACCACCTTACGGAAATATAAATTGATCCTTTGTTCCACCCTAAAACCTAATTTAAAGTTCACTTTGATGATATCATCTGGTTCAATGACCGTTACTTTATAATCCATTGTGTAAGGCTCATCCAAGGTATCCACATGAACAAACCAATAAATATCTGCTTTTTTAGGTCTTCTTTGGAAAATCGAATAAATAATTTTTGATTCAATGTCTGATACTTTAGCAGCATTGGACATAAAAACTAAGTGAGTGGCATATTTAGGAATCGTTTCATCCTTGCTCAACTCCTTCAATGGTTCAATGTAATCAGCTAATTTTTCGTATTCCGTTAATTTTTGTTTAATTCGGGAAGCTCTAAACCAAATCCACATCAACAAAATAATTACTCCTGCGATGAATAATGAAACATAACCTCCATGTGAAAATTTTTGCAAATTAGCCACTAAAAAAGAACCTTCTAAAGAAACATAAACACCTAAAAACAACAAAATCCACCACATATCAATTTTCTTGATATGTAAATAATAAGCCATCAAAGAAGTAGTCATCAACATCGTTAAAGTGATGGCTAAACCGTACGCAGCCTCCATGTTCGCAGATTCTTTGAAAAACAAAACAACACCTACGCAACCCATCCATAAAAGCACATTGATAGAAGGTACATATAATTGACCCTTTTGGTCAGAAGGATAAACCAATCGTACTTTGGGCCAAAAGTTCAAACGAATGGCTTCAGAAATCAAAGTGAATGAACCCGAAATCAATGCCTGAGAAGCAATCACTGCTGCAGCGGTTGCGACCATAATCCCTGAGAAAAGAAATTCACGAGGCAATAATTCAAATATAGGTTTGTGTGTACCCAAAAACATGCCATTGTGAGCCAATAACCATGCTCCTTGACCAAAATATTGCAACAACAAGGCAATTTTAACAAACACCCAACTTAAACGAATATTTTCTCTCCCACAGTGTCCCAAATCAGAATAAAGTGCTTCCGCTCCTGTTGTACATAAAAAAACCGCCCCTAAAGCCCAAAAACCCGCGCTTCCCGCTTGGTGTGTTGTCAATAATTCCCAGGCATAAACAGGCGAAACTGCACGCAAAATGCTCCAATCATTCTCAATCCATAACAAACCTGTAAGTCCCAACATAGAAAACCACAAAAGCATAATAGGTCCAAATAACTTACCTACCACTTTGGTGCCAAAGATTTGGAAAATAAATAATACGGTTAAAATAACAAGAACAATTGGGACAGTATCTGTCACAAAAGGAGTTCCATCCGCTCTTTTTAGCATTCTTAATCCTTCTATCGCTGATGATACCGAGATGGGAGGTGTAATAATCCCATCGGCTAAAAGTGCCGCTCCACCAATAATCGCTGGAAGAGTCAACCATTTTGCATGCCTTCTCACTAAAGCAAACAAAGCAAAAATTCCGCCTTCTCCTTTATTGTCCGCACGTAAAATTAAAATCACATATTTTAAGGTTGTCTGAAGTGTCAAAGTCCAAAAAATACAAGACAAACCTCCTAATACAGTCATCGTATTAATCGGTGCATCCCCAATGATAGCCTGCATTACGTACAATGGAGAGGTTCCAATGTCGCCATAAATGATACCCATTGCTACCAATAGGCCCGCAGCAGTTGCTTTGCTTTTGTGTTTATGTTCCATTAAAATTGAAGGGAGTGTAAAATTTCTTTCAAACAGATATGTTTATCGTGAAAATGCAAAATTTGCCAAAAATTGTACTATTTTATGCTATTTTCTTGAAATATTTCAAGAAACGGATGCAAATATATATTCTTATTTCATATATCAATTCATTTTTCAGCAAATCTTATCACAAAAGAAAAGATATTTATTACCGTTCAAAATAATACCCAAATATGATGTTCATTTCATCTTGGGAAGTGAAACCAAATTTAATCTCTTTATTCGTTGTATTATCATAGGTCACTACGGATGTCAAACCTACATTTGCCTCCAATTCAATGGGTTGGGTAAAATTAATTACCTTAGGATGCTGCCAATCCGTCGACTCATAGATGACTTCTCCATCCCTTTTTCCTCCCTTAATTTTTATCTGAAATAAAACTCCTCTTTCATGAAAATGTGAAGTGAGAGAAACAATAGTGACTGCCTTATCTTTGGCAAAACTGAAATTGGTACTGATTGTCGTTTTTTTATTCGCAGGCAATGAAAAATTCATATTATTGAAGTCAATCATTCTGACCACATTCTTGACCTGACTCGCTGCAACTGTGTACAAATTCACATAATTTTCCCCGTACAATGGTTCTGATGTTCGATTAAAATAATGTGGATTCACATCAATTGAGCTATTGGCTGGCAATAAAAGTGCTGTACCTTCTGGAAATGTAAAATCAGCATTCGGATCGGTACCACCTCCCAAAAAAATATGATTACCCAAAGTAAGGTAAGTCAAAACATCTAAACTTCCATCTGCATTTCGTAAGTCGCGGACATCATTTAAGTTGGGTAAAAAGTTTTTGTCTTTGAAATCATATAAGACAAGATGGTGACTATTGGGTCTAGATTTCAACTTAATTCGATTGACGTAAACTGGACTTGAATTATTCAAAGGACGACGAATAAATATTTCTCTTTCAAAATTTGGAGCAACGGTAAATTTATCAACCTTTAATTGAAAGCCGGTTTTCCCTTCCTTTTCTGGTGTATCCAAGGCTGTAAAAGTTGAATTAGGGTCATAATGCGGCGTTGTATCATCCAGTAATTTGGCATCCACAACTGTTCCTTTCTCCGGCGCACCTGCTTCAATCCATTTTTTCACAAACTCCAATTGACCCACACTCAAAGGCTTGCCACCCAAAGGCATTGCTGTTCCGTAATTGGCATTCGGATGGTGAGAATTATCCCAGTTCAGTTTATGGTACAACAAACTAGCATCAAAACTATATTTGGTCACTCTTTGCAATTTATTGGTAATGGCCACTGCATTTTTAGGAGCCATCCCAACCAAATTAGCATAAGAAACGGATGCGGTATTTAATACCAAACCATGTTGTAAAAAACTGGCATCTCCATTGCTTAAATGGCATCCAGAAGTGGCACAAGAAGGTTTAAAAATTCGATCTTGTATTAAATCAAAACTGCCAGATACTTGAGTGCTTGGGCTTGGACTAACTGTATCTACGGTAGATTTGGAGCATGAAATCAAGGCTACAAAAGCGAGCGATAAGAAAGTTATTTTAGTGGTCTTCATTTTAAACGATAGATATCTTGGCTCTCGCCGGGTTCAATTTTTAATACATTGCACAGAACCAAAAGTACTAATTTTCTGGAAGCTAACCACAATGGCAAACGATGTAACGCGCAAAACTCTTCTAAAGTTATTTGACTATTTTTAGTCAAATAATCGATCAACCATTTTTCAGAATCACCATAGGTAAATTGCATTCCTTCCTCATGTTCACGACGCAATATTTGCTTCATTTCTTTGCTTGCCTGCACACTTCTGTCCTTGATTCTAACGTAACATTTTGGCTGATTTTCATTTTCCAATTGGACAAAATGCGGTTTATCGACACTTTCAAAAACCTCGTATACTAAAATAGATTTACTGTGATCGATCGCCACCCGATAATTAGTATAATGAAAAGCTGGAAAACAATAATTTTCAATCGCACGATTCAATACGTATTGATCTTCATCTGCAAATTTTAAACCTTGCACATCTCCATCATCACTGACACCTACCAATAAAAATCCCCCATTTGAATTCGCAAAAGCAACCAGTTCACGAACAATTTTTTCTGGAAATTTAACCTTCATCTTAAATTCCAAACGCTGCCCTTCCCCTTGTTTTGCCAAAGATTTGATTTGACTCAAAGTCAAAATTGAAACCTCCTCATCCTCTTCCATTTGACCCAATAAAACCTCAGATCCCTGTTTCATAAAAATTATATTTCTTGAAAGTACAAAATTCCTAAATTCATGCTCCCTTTTCTAAAAAAATTAATTACAAGTATAGTAATTCAATAGACATTGTGTATTTTTGTGAAAATTTAATAAAATGGATATCCAAAGTTTAGAAAAAGACTTACAAAATCTATCTTTAGAAGCCCGATTAAGCAGAATCGCTGAATTGTTCGATTCTAGCAAAATTGCATTTTCCACATCTTTTGGACAAGAAGACCAAGCCATTACTTATGCAATAACGGCACAAAAATTACCCATTCGCATATTTACTTTAGACACAGGAAGGCAATTTCAGGAATCTTATGAATTGATGGACCTCACCACCAAAAAATATCAGTTTCAATTAGAGACTTTTTTCCCTGCCAAAGATAAAGTAGAAACCTTGGTGAAAGAAAAAGGTTTTAATTCTTTTTACCAATCGGTTGAAAACCGAAAAGATTGCTGTTTTATCCGAAAAATGGAGCCTTTAGCAAGAGCTCTTGCAGGCGTAGAAGTTTGGATAACGGGTTTACGTGCGGAACAATCGGACAACAGATCGAACATGCCGATGTTGGAATGGGATGAACAAAGAAATTTATTAAAATTTAATCCAATCATTGATTGGACTTTTGAACAATTAGAAAGTTATTTGGCAGAAAATAAAATTCCACAAAACCCTTTACACAAAAAAGGCTTTGTTTCCATCGGCTGTGCTCCATGTACAAGAGCCATTGCAGAAGGAGAACATCCAAGAGCTGGAAGATGGTGGTGGGAAAATTCGCAAAAAGAATGTGGTTTACATGCCTAAATTAGCAATTAGAAATTATGAATAATACATTTTCACTCAGTACAGTCCAAGAAAAAATTGGTCACTTCCCTAGAAAACTGGAAGATGAATCCATCTACATCATGCGTGAAGTTGCTGCGCAATTTGAGCGACCAGCATTGCTTTTTTCAGGTGGAAAAGATTCGATCACTTTGGTAAGATTAGCTCAAAAAGCATTTTTCCCAGGTAAAATCCCCTTCCCTTTGGTTCACATTGATACGGGGCACAATTTTCCAGAAACAATTGAATTCAGAGATTGGCTAGCCAAAGAAGTGGGTGCAGAATTAATTGTACGTTATGTACAAGATTCGATTGACGAAGGAAAAGCCAAAGAAGAAACTGGGAAATATGCGTCTAGAAATGTACTTCAAACAGTTACTTTATTAGATACCATTGAAGAATTCAAGTTTGATGCTTGTATTGGTGGTGCAAGAAGAGATGAGGAAAAAGCAAGAGCGAAGGAACGTATTTTTTCAGTAAGAGATGATTTCGGACAATGGGATGCTAAGCGTCAGCGACCAGAATTATTTGATATGTTGAACGGACGAATTGCGGTAGGTGAAAACGTTCGAGTTTTTCCAATTTCCAACTGGACTGAATTAGATGTTTGGAATTATATCAAAGAGGAAAAAATGGAAATCCCAAGTATTTATTATTCACACAAGAGACAAGTCATTGAACGTGATGGTATGCTTTGGGCTGATTCAGAGTACTTAAACAAAGAAGCAGATGAAATTCCGTTTGAGGCAACAGTAAGATTCCGTACGGTGGGCGACATGACTTGTACCGCTGCAGTAGCATCTGAAGCAAGTGACATTGATGTGATCATTGAGGAAATTTTATCCGCAGAAATTTCAGAACGTGGTGCACGTATTGATGACAAGCGCTCTGAAGCAGCAATGGAAAAAAGAAAACAACAAGGATATTTTTAATAGAAGCGAAAGAAGAAGATGGATATATTACGTATAGCAACAGCAGGTTCCGTAGATGATGGTAAAAGTACCTTGATTGGTCGCTTGTTGTATGAAACAAATTCAATTACCAAAGATAAAATTGAAGCATTGGAAAGTGCCTCTAAACGAAAAGGTCTAGACTTTCTGGATTTATCTTTATTAACAGATGGCTTAATCGCTGAACGTGAGCAAGGAATTACTATTGATGTAGCGCACATCTACTTTTCTACTCCTCAACGAAAATACATCATTGCAGATACTCCTGGCCACGTAGAATACACAAGAAACATGGTAACAGGTGCTTCTACAGCAAAAGTGTCTTTGATTTTGATCGATGCGCGACAAGGAATTGTGGAACAAACGGCTAGGCATTTATCCATTGCCGCTTTATTGAGAATTCCAAAGGTGATTATTTGTATCAATAAAATGGACTTGGTTCAATACCAAGAATCAACTTTCGAGAACATCAAGCAAAGTCTTGCTCAATTAATTGAACAAACAAGTTTTGAAGGACAAACCATTAGCTTCTTACCTATCTCCTCTTTGTTTGGTGAAAACATCACAAAACAATCGGAAAAAATGCCATGGTACTCAGGAAAAAGTCTTTTAGGTGAATTGGAAGATTTCCAATTTGCAGAAACATTGGCTCAAGCGCCTGCTCGTTTTCCAGTTCAATGGGTTATTCGTCCAAAAACAGAAACACACCACGATTACAGAGGTTATGCTGGAAAAATTTCTAGTGGAACTTTTAAAATTGGAGATAAAATCAAAGTATTACCAACTGGACAAGAAAGTTTAATTGCGAGTATTGAAAGATACAGCGATACATTGGAAAAGGCAGAAGCTGGAGATTCGGTTGTGATTACTTTAGAACATGATGTAGATATCTCAAGAGGAAATACTTTGGTTTTAGCGGAAGATTCATCTGCCCCTCAATTAAAAGACTTTTCGGCAAAAATTTGCTGGTTAGACCATCAGGCATTAACGGCTGGAAAAAC
Source organism: Aquirufa sp. (assembly GCA_046073945.1). Taxonomy (GTDB): domain Bacteria; phylum Bacteroidota; class Bacteroidia; order Cytophagales; family Spirosomataceae; genus Aquirufa. Next base: position 14,991 of record JBJTNH010000070.1, read on the forward strand.
GTATTTATTGCAACACGGGGTTCATTTAACAAAAGCCAAAATCGTCCAAGTTGTAGAGAAATTAGATGTTGTCGCTCAAACAGCTGACACACAAGTCGATTCTTTGAAATTAAATGAAATTGGTAGCATTCATATTAAGACAGCTCAACCAATCATAGCAGACAAATACGCTGAAAATCCATCCAATGGAGCATTTATTTTGATTGATGAATTTTCTAATTCAACGGTTGGAGTGGGATTCATTGATTAATTATGAGTTATGAATTATGAGTTATGAATTGGAAAGAGGTAATTCATAACTCATAATTCATAATTTAATTAAATTTCCTCGGTGCATATAAAAACCCAAAAGCTTCAGCGCCGTCTTTGGTATGTACCTCGTGATGTACATAATGTGCTTTGATTAATCTCTTCAAATAAGCATTTTTTGCTTTGTATTTTATTTTCACCCGACGATGAACAATGATATCGTGGAAAATAAAATAGAATATTCCGTAAGTGGCAATTCCAAGACCTATCCAAAACAGATAACCATACTCAGGAAATTCACTGCCAACAATAATCGTCAAGGTAGAACTGATTCCAAACACAACTGAAAATAAATCATTTTTCTCCAACAAATTTTTATGGTGCACATGATGCGATTCATGCCAAGTCCACATGAATCCATGCATAATGTATTTATGTGTCAGCCATGCGACTCCCTCCATCGTTAAAAAAGTCCCCAACAATAAAATGAGATTAAACATTTGATATTTTTGATGTAAGATGTAAAACGTATGATGTATGATGTAAGTATTAGGTAAATACGACTATGAAATTACGATTTTTAACCGAAAAAAATCAACAATTTTCATACATCTTACATCATACGTCATACATCCATTCCTTTCCCTAATAAAAAACATTTATCTTTGTAGATTATACATACACCCTCAAAAATTTAGGGTAGATTAGAATGTCTTTTATGATTGATAAGAACTACGCTCCGCAGGAGATTGAACAAAAATGGTACCAATATTGGCTAGAAAACAAATATTTTGCATCAAAGCCGAATCCTGATAAAGAACCCTATTCCATTGTAATTCCACCGCCCAATGTAACAGGAGTTTTACACATGGGACACATGTTGAATAATACCATTCAAGATGTCTTGATTCGTAAGGCAAGAATGTCTGGCAAAGAAGCGTGTTGGGTACCAGGAACAGATCATGCGTCCATTGCCACGGAAGCAAAGGTAGTTGCAATGCTAAAAGAAAAGGGCATTGAAAAAAAGGATATTTCTAGGGAAGAATTTTTAGCTCATGCCTTTGAGTGGAAAGAAAAATATGGTGGTATTATTCTGGAACAATTAAAAAAATTAGGTGCTTCTTGTGATTGGGACCGTACCCGTTTTACGATGGAACCTTCTTTATACCAAGCGGTTATTGATACATTTGTACGCTTGTATAACAAAGGATTGATCTACCGTGGAGTTAGAATGGTCAACTGGGATCCGCAAGGTAAAACAGCTTTATCAGATGAAGAAGTAATTTATAAAGATGTACAAGCTAAACTATTTCATATTCAATATCCGCTAGTAGACGGTAGTGGATTTGTAACCATTGCTACCACTCGACCAGAAACCATCATGGCTGATGCTGCCATTTGTGTTAATCCTGCTGATGAGCGATATCTACACTTACATGGCAAAAAAGTAAAAATTCCTTTAATTAACCGGGAAATTAGCATTATTCCGGATGAATATGTGAGTCTCGATTTCGGTACAGGATGCTTAAAAGTGACTCCTGCACACGATTTAAATGACTATGAATTAGGAATCAAACATAAATTACCCGTTCTGGACATCTTAAATGATGATGGAACCTTGAATGAAAAAGCGGTTATTTATGTTGGGGTTGATCGTTTTGAGGCAAGAAAAAGAATTGTCAAGCAACTAAAAGAAGAGGGATTCTTAACAGAAACAGAGGAGTACAAATCAACTGTTGGAACCTCAGAGAGAACAGGTGCGGTAATAGAGCCGAAACTTTCTTTGCAGTGGTTCTTAAAAATGGAGGAATTAGCAAAACCCGCTTTGGATCACGTCATGAATGACGACATACAATTGCACCCTGCAAAATTCAAAAACACGTATCGTTCTTGGATGGAAAACGTCCGCGACTGGTGTATTTCTCGCCAATTGTGGTGGGGGCAACAAATCCCTGCCTTCTATTTGCAAGACGGTACAGTAATTGTCGCAAAAGATAAACAAGATGCATTAAAGATTGCTCGTGAAAAATATCAATTATTTGCTTTGGTAGAGGATGATTTAACACAAGATCCAGATGTGTTGGATACTTGGTTTTCATCTTGGCTTTGGCCAATTTCTGTATTTGATGGAATTGAAAATCCAGAAAACGCGGACGTTAGTTATTATTACCCAACCAACGATTTAGTTACTGGACCTGATATTTTATTCTTCTGGGTAGCTAGAATGATCATTGCTGGATATGAATGGCGGGGTGAATTACCTTTTAAAAATGTTTATTTAACAGGTATTGTTAGAGATAAACAAGGCAGAAAAATGTCTAAATCATTAGGCAATTCTCCAGATCCTTTGGACTTGATTGAAAAATTTGGTGCAGATGGAGTAAGATCAGGTTTATTGTTTTCAGCGCCTGCTGGAAATGATTTGCTGTTTGATGAAAAACTATGTGAACAAGGAAGAAACTTCTCTAATAAAATTTGGAATGCATTTCGTTTAATGAAAGGCCTACAAGTGGTAGAAGGAAAAAATCTCCCAGAACACTCGCTTGCGATTCAATGGTTTGAATCAAAAATGTCACAAACAATTGTTGAAGTAGAAGACCATTTTAGTAAGTTCCGTATTTCGGATGCGATATTAGCCATTTACAATTTGATTTGGGATGATTTTTGCGGTAAATATTTAGAGATCATCAAACCAGCTTATCAGAGTCCAATTCACTCCGAAACACTCCAAGCTACTCTACGTTTATTTGATGAATTGATGCGTTTATTGCATCCTTACATGCCATTTATCACCGAAGAAATTTGGCAAAATATCGAAGATAGAAAGGCCAATGAAAGTATTTGTGTAGCTGATTTTCCAAAAGCTAATTCTATCAATGCAGAATTGATTGCCCAGTTTGATCAACTATTTGAGATTATTACGAAAATTCGTGAAATCAGAAATGCGAAGCAACTCTCGCCGAAATTGGCATTGAATCTATTGATCAAAACAAACAATGAGGCTGCTTACGATTCAACAAAAGCTATTTTAATGAAATTAGCGAATGTAGAAAATGTAACTTTCAGTCAAGAAAATATAACAGATGCTCAAACGTTTGTGGTAAAATCAGATCAATTTGCTGTTCCATTGGAGGAAGAAGTGAATCCGGAGGAGTTAAAAGCGGAAACAGAAAAAGAGTTATTTTATTTGGAAGGATTTAAAAAATCGGTTGAGGCGAAATTAGCGAATGAGCGTTTTGTTCAAAACGCTAAAGCGGATTTGGTGGAGAGAGAACGTCAAAAATTACAAGACGCAGAAACCAAAATAAATTCTTTAAAAGAAATTTTAGCCAGATTGGCCTAATGATATCGAAACGACTATTTCAAGTCTTATCCATTTGCTTGTTTTTTACAGGATTAATTTCTTGTGAAAGCAAGCAAAAAGATAAAGAAGTAGCTGCGGCAATCAAAGTCAAATTAGATTTCAAACGCTTGGATCAGGAAATTGCTAAATGCAAATCGGTCCCTGCACTTGATAGTTTATTAAAAGCCAATCCAGAGGTATTAGGAGCTTATTTTCAAACAAGTCAAGGGGATTCTCCCAACTTAGCAGAAAAGTTATTTTCCTTGTTTCAAAATCCTGCCTTGCAAAAATTCTATCAACAAGCTCAACAATCGAATTATTACGGAAACAATCGCTTGGAAAAAGGATTAAACGAAGCCTTTCAAAAGATAAAAGATCAATATCCATCTATTCAGTTACCCAAAATACGAACTGTTTTTACTGGATTTGGAGGTATTGGACAATTCCCGGCCCAAGATTTAATTATTTCGGACAGCTTAATTGTGATTGGTTTAGATTACTTCATGGGTAAAAATGGACTTTATTTACCCCCTAATACCTATTCTTATCAAATGAGAAGAATGTCTCCAGAAGCTATTTTGGGACAAATTATTTTATTGTATTCTGCCAAATTCAATTTGCATGAAACAGAAAATAGTACTTTACTAAGCGATATGATTTGGTATGGAAAAGGTTATTATTTTACGAAAACCATATTTCCCAATCTTCCTGATAGCTTATTGTTTGGTTATTCGAGCAAAGAAATGGCAGAAACGGAAGCCTATCAGTCTTTAATTTGGGAACATTTTATTGACAAATCCTTGTTGTACAAACAAGATGAGTACACCAAGACAAAATATCTAGGAGAAAGACCTAAAACCACAGAAATAGGCCCTGCTTGTCCAGGATCCATTGGCCGTTGGTTGGGATATACCATTGTAAAAAGATTTCAACATAATAATGCGGATAAAAATTTCGTAGAAATGATGAAAACCAAAGATCCAACCATTATTTTACAGGGTTCAGGCTATAGAGGAGAAGCTGAAAAAGATAAAGAATAAAATGGCAAAAAGACACGAAAAATTTGGAGCAGGGGTTGATCCTAAAGATGCAACCAAAGTAAATAAGGAAGGAATCCTAAAAGCGCTTAAAGTATTTAAGTTCATCTTGCCCTATCGCTGGGTATTTGCTCTGGGAATGGTGTTTCTCTTTTTGTCCAATTTGACCACATTAAGTTTCCCATTATTAATTGGTGAAATGACCAAGGTGATGGAAGGCAAATCGAAATACCACATCAATGAAGTCACCATTTTCTTTTTTAGCATATTAATTGTTCAAGCGATTTTATCCTTTTTCAGAATTTATACTTTTACACAGGTGTCAGAAAAAGCGATGCGAGATGTTCGTCAAACACTTTATGGGAAAATCATTACTTTGCCCATTGCTTTATTTGAAAAACGAAGAGTAGGTGAAATGATGAGTAGAATCACTTCAGACATCACTCAATTACAAGATGTACTTTCCATTACTTTGGCAGAATTTTTTCGTCAAATTTTTACGCTCATTGGGGGTATTGCGTTGATTACATACATTTCTTGGAAATTGACTTTGTTTATGCTAGCGACATTCCCTTTTTTGGTTGTAGCATCTTTAATTTTTGGAAAATACATACGCAAGGTTTCAAAAAAATCGCAAGATGAATTAGCGAGTACCAATATTATAGTGGAGGAAACCTTTCAATCGATACAGGCTGTCAAAGCATTTACCAATGAAAAATGGGAAGTAGCCAGGTATGCTGCATCTTTGGAAAAAGTGGTTACACAAGCTTTAAAAGCCGCTACCTTTAGAGGTGGGTTTGTGAGTTTTGTGATATTTGCTTTGTTTGGAGGAATCGTAGGAGTTGTATGGTATGGCGCACAATTGGTGGCACAAGGAGATTTATTATTAGCCGAATTATTGACCTTTATATTTTACACAGCCTTCATTGGAGGATCCGTAGGAGGTTTGGGAGACATCTATGCACAATTGCAAAAAACAATTGGAGCATCGGAGCGAATATTGGAAATCTTAAATGACCCTTCAGAAGTATCTTTAAACCAACAATATGGTGAACATCAAATCGAATTTGGTGAGATAGAAATTAAGGATTTACAATTTTCTTATCCAAGTAGGCCTGAAGTAGAAATCATCAAAGGAATCAATTTTACGATACATCCTGGCCAAAAAATAGCCATTGTTGGATCATCTGGAACAGGAAAATCGACCTTGGCACAATTGTTGATGCGCTTTTATGAACCCAATGGAGGAAGTATTTCCTTGAATGGGAAAAATATCCAAGAATTATCTGTGGAAAATTGGCGTAAGATGGTGGCATTGGTACCACAAGAAGTGTTATTATTTGGAGGAACCATCCGTGAAAACATCGCTTATGGAAAACCTGATGCGACATTTGAAGAAATACAAAAAGCGGCTGAATTGGCTTATGCCAAAGAATTCATCGAAGGATTTCCTGAGCAATGGGAAACGATGGTGGGCGAAAGAGGTGTTAAATTATCAGGAGGACAAAGGCAACGAATTGCTATTGCAAGGGCAATTTTAAAGGATCCCAAATTCCTATTATTGGATGAAGCTACTTCAGCATTGGACTCTGAATCTGAGAAGTGGGTACAGATTGCATTAGAAGAATTGATGAAAAACCGCACGAGTTTGATTATTGCGCATAGATTGTCTACCATACGATCGGCTGATCAGATCATTGTGATGAAAGAAGGAAAGATTGTGGAAGTGGGAACACATGAAGAATTATTAGCAAAAGGAAAGGGAGTTTATCAAAAAATGGTCAAATTGCAAATGGAACATTTGCAGGCATAGGTATGGCTAAACAAGAACTAAGCTTATCGGATTTTGATTTAAGGGCAACACCCTGTAGAACGGCAGTTTTAGGAGTTTTACAAGGCATTGATTATGCCCAAAGTCAGTTCGACATAGAGCAAGCCATAGGTTCTCAATTTGACCGAGTGACTGTATATAGAACCTTAAAAAGTTTCTTACAACAAGGATTGATTCATAAAGTCTTAGATGACATCGGAGGCACAAAATATGCGCTCTGCAAAGAATTATGCCACAACCACGACCATTCGCATCAGCATGACCATGTTCACTTCAAATGTAACGAATGCGGTCAAACGACTTGCTTAGAGGATGTTCATATCCCAAAAATCACATTACCAGAAGGATTCACCAAACAAGAAAGCAATTTATTGATACAAGGGGTTTGTGGGAATTGTGGGTAGTTATTAGGTAATAGGTAAGAGGTAAGAGGTTTTCCTCTTTTCTCTTTTCTCTTTCCTCTCTTTCAAACAAAAAAGCCAACCCATTTCTGG